>JBCNOX010000089.1:0-13010 GCA_039593645.1 Pseudoduganella sp. | reverse complement strand
TTGCCGCCCAGCTGGCCATGCGGGAAGGCGCACACCTGGTCGGTGCCGCCATGACCGGCGTGCCTCGCTATATGCTGGCAGGCAGCCCCTATGAGGGCAGCGGCGTCTTGATCGCCAACCACCTGCGGCAAGCCAGCGAACGCGCCACTGCCGCACTGGCCAGGTTCGAGGAAATTGCCTCGCGTATCGGGGTGCAGCACGAGCAACGGCGCCACGACCTCGACGAATATTCCGGCCTGTGCCTGCAGGCCCGCTATGCCGACTTGCTGGTGCTCGGCCAGGCCGATCCCGAAGACCATGAGGAAGGCGGCCTGCTGCTGGACTTGCCGGAGCAGGTACTGATGTATGGCGGGCGCCCGGTGCTGCTGGTACCGCGCAGCGGCAGCTTCACGCCGCCCGCGCGCCACGCCCTGGTAGCCTGGAACGGCAGCCGCGAAGCAGCGCGGGCGGTCAGTGCCGCCCTGCCCCTGCTGCAGCAGGTCGGCCAGGTCACGCTGGCGGTGCTGGGCGCAAGCCAGGGCGACCACGGCGAGGAGCCGGGCGCCGACATCGCACTTTACCTGGCGCGCCACGACATCAAGGTCGACGTGCTGGTGCAGCCACGCCCGGCGGATGCCGGCAAGGCCATCCTGGCGCTGGCCAGCGAACTGGGCGCCGACCTGCTGGTGATGGGCGCCTACGGCCATAGCCGCTGGCGCGAGATGGTGCTGGGTGGCGCCACGCGCGGGGTCCTGGCGCAGGCCACGCTGCCGGTCCTGCTGATGCATTGACGAGGAGGCCGTCATGCAGCCGCCGACTTGCCAGGACCAGTTGGACCAGCTTCACGACCACCTGTTTGCGATGATCCAGGCGCTGCTGGCGCAGCCGGCCGGCAGCTTTGCCGGGGCCTATCACACCCTGGTCGCAAGCATCGAACAGGACTTTCGCCATGAAGAGCAGTGGATGGATAGCTGCCAGTGCGCGGATGCCCACCAGCACCGCGAACAGCATGCACGCATGCTGGCCGGCCTGCACCATGCCGCGGCGGCGCTGGAACAGGGCGATCCCGCGCCGGCGCGGCAAGCCGCGAAGGCCCTGCGCGAATGGCTGCCCTTCCATATCGCCACCCAGGACCAGCACCTGCTGCATGCGCTGCGGCTGGAAAAACGCGCCTGAACGAGGTTCAGCGCGCTATTCTTGAATCCAAATCAAAAGAGTTTGACCAATACATGGCTTAATCTGCAAATATTGCCCCGGTACACTGCGATCCATTGAAAAACTCAAGGAGTTCATTCCAATGCGATCCTCTACCGCCCTGCTTGCACTGGCCACTGGCGCTTTCGCCATCGGCACCACCGAATTCAGCCCCATGGGCCTGTTGCCCGTGATCGCCGATGGCGTCCAGGTCAGCATCCCGACCGCGGGCATGCTGGTCTCGGCCTACGCCGTCGGCGTCATGGCCGGCGCCCCGGTGATGACCTTGCTGTTCAGCCGCTTCGGCAAGCGCGCCGCCCTGATGGCGCTGATGCTGATCTTCACCATCGGCAACCTGCTGTCGGCCTTTGCGCCAAGCTATACCACCCTGCTGCTGTCGCGCCTGATCACCAGCCTCAATCACGGCGCCTTCTTCGGCATCGGCGCCGTGGTGGCCGCCAGCGTCGTGCCCAAGGAGAAGCAGGCCAGCGCCATCGCCGCCATGTTCATGGGCCTGACCGTAGCCAATATCGGCGGCGTGCCGGCCGCCACCTGGATTGGCCAGCAGGTCGGCTGGCGCGTTGCCTTTGGCGGCACCGCCGTACTGGGCCTGGTCACCATCGCCGCGCTCTGGCTGGCCTTGCCCAAGGGCGAAGCCGGCACGCCGCCAGACGTACGCCGTGAACTGAAAGTGCTGACGCGCCCCGACGTGCTGCTGGCCATGGGCACCACCGTGATGGCTTCCGGCGCCATGTTCGCGCTGTACACCTATGTGGCGCCGATCCTGGCCGAAATCACCCATGCCAGCCCTGGCTTCGTGGCGTTTGCCCTGGTGCTGATCGGTATCGGCTTCACGCTCGGCAATAGCCTGGGCGGCCGCCTGGCCGACTGGTCGCTGGATGGCGCCACCAAGCTGATTCTCGCAGCGCTGGCCGTGATCATGGCTGTCCTGCCGGTGGCGATGAGGACCGAAGTGGGCGCCGCCATCGGCCTGGTGGTCTGGGGCGCTGCCGCTTTCGGCATGGTGCCGCCGGTGCAGATGCGCGTCATGCAGGCTGCGGCGCAGGCCCCGGGCCTGGCCTCCTCGGTGAACGTCGGCGCCTTCAACCTGGGTAATGCCGTCGGTGCTGCCCTGGGTGGCGTGGTGATCGGCCAGGGCCTGGGCTATGCCGCGGTACCGCTGGTCGGCGCGGCGCTGGCTGCCGGCGGACTGGCGCTGGTCTGGCTTGGCAATGCCGGCCGCCGCAATGCTTCGGCATCCGCCGCCTCCTCGATCTGAAACAGGAGTATTTCATGAGCGCTTCTTTGGCTCGCCTGACCGAGGGCGGCTTCAGCATCGGCATCGAAGCACCGCTGGATAATGATTGGACGCATGCGGGCGACCAGGCCAGGCAACAGGCCGGGCGCCTGCCCGGCGAACCGGACTTGCAGCGCCATGCCGAACTGGCGCAACTGGCCGACCGCCTGGGCTTCCGCGCCCTGTGGGTGCGCGATGTGCCGGTGTATGACCCGGCCTTCGGCGACGCGGCTCAGGTGTTCGAGGTGTTTTCCTATCTTGGCTACCTGGCCGGCATGACCAAAGACATCCTGCTTGGCACGGCGGCCGTGGTGCTGCCGATCCGCGAGCCGCTGCTCACGTTGAAGTCGGCGGCAACGATCCAGCGCCTGAGCGGCCATCGTCTTCTGCTCGGCGTGGCCAGCGGGGACCGGCCGGTGGAGTATCCGCTGTTCGGCCGCGATTTCGCCGAACGCGGAAACAGCTTCCGCGAACAGGTTGCCTTGCTGCGCGATGGCGCAAAGTCCAGCCTTCCGCCCGGCCTGGACCTGCTGCCGCGCACGCAAGCGCCCTTGCCGCTGCTGGTGGCGGGGCTGGCGCAGCAAACTCCGGCCTGGGTCGGCCAGCATATGGATGGTTCGCTGGCCTATCCCGGTACCCCGGATGATCATGCCCGCCGCGTGGCTGCCTGGCGCGCCGTGGCCGGCGACAAGCCCTATGCGACCTTCATCCATCTGGACCTGAGCGAACGTGCCGATGAGCCGATGCAGCGCTGGCGCTTCGGCTTCCGTGGCGGGCGCGATGCTTTGATCGAAGAACTGGCGGCGCTGCGCGCCGCCGGTGTCGACCACGTAGGCCTGCACTTTCGCCGCAACCGCCGCCCGCTAGCCGAGACCTTCCACGAGATCGCCGAACACGTGCTGCCGCTTTTCAGTGCTTCTCGCCCGGGCACTTCTTGCGAGGCGCCCAGTCCCATTGCTCTTTGTTCTTGACCAGCTTGACCTTCCACTTGCGTTCCGGGTCGGAGCTGCAAGAAGCGTTTGCAACCAGTTCTCCATTGGGCATCCAGGTCGGCGTATCGATGTCTGCATAACGGTAATTCGGGTCGCTGTCCGGAATGTAGTTATAGCCTGACCAGGACAGCTTGCCGTTCACCGCATAGACCTTCCATACGCTGCCATCCATGCCGTCCGGCTGTTCGCTCGCAAGATAGGCGCGGCGGTCTTCCGAGAAGTGGACGCTTTCGCCAGCTTCAGTGACGGCCCCGGTCTGCTCGTTAATCAGCTTTCCCGTGAACAGGCCGCCGTCCTGGACGTTCACCAGGATGAAGCCCTCTTTACGGTCGCAAAAGCTGTAGCGGACGCCGTCAAGCGGCTCGTCATAAGGAGGCTGGTCCTTGAAGCTGCGGACGCCTGTCGTGGTGGTGACATTCAGCAGGTGAGCACCCCGACGCGCCACTACGCCGGGAGCCAGCTTGCGGATACGCACCTGTTCTTTGGGCGGATCGTATGATGGGCAATTCAGTTCAAGTGGCGCAGCTTGAAGCACGGTACTGGCAAGCACCAGCGAAACGGACACAATTGTCTGGGAGAGCTTTTTCATTTATTTGAGGACGTCCACAATATCTGAGGAAAAATCAAGAAACAGTTCATGCGGGCGCGGTTTTGGCGAGCCAACCATGCTGCTGGCCTGGTCGGGGCGATAGCCAAAATAGCGGAACCTGAGTCCCTTGGCCGACCATTCGAAGCGCTCCCTGCGCGCGATTTTGTCGTCCTGCGGGCGCTGCCCTTCGGCGAGCGTGACCAGAATCGGTTCTTTCTCGTTGAAGTCGATAACCGCATAGCCCTGCACGCCGTAATGTGGCGGCTGCGTATCGCGCAGGATTACGACATAGCCGCGCTCATTTGCAATGATCGAGGGGCACCCCACTCCTTCATGGCGGATACCTTTCGCCAGCGTATCGTCCTCGTCGATCCAGCCCGTCTCGCTTGACTGGCGAAAGACGACCCGGCCATTCAGCTTCAGGATCTGGCGATAGTTCGTGCCCTCGTTATTGGTGCATTCGAACTTTCCCTGGGGCGTGTCGGCCCACACACCCTGCAGGTCATGGCCAAAATTGGCTGCGTTACAAAAGTTGGCGCCGAGCGCGAGTCCTATTCCGGACAAAAACAAGCGTGGGCTCTTCATTTTTCTTGGAGTCGTGCATTTGCCTGCACCAGGCACTGGACAAATCGAATGGCCGCAGACTTTAGCCGAACTGGAGGCCAAAAAATCTCTCAGATAGTCACGAGCCAGGACTTTTACATCAAATGTCGTATCATGCTGCCATATTTGAGCTCCCACTGAACGTGTGCATCGATACGATCTGATTAGCTGTCATGACTGCGGCGTGCTGCACCGCCGCCGGCCGGTGCGTCCGCGCGAAAAGGCGCGCTGCGTGCGCTGCCGTTCCGTCATGTATCGCGGCATCCATTCCGACGCCGGCCGCATGGCAGCCATCACCCTGGCCGCCCTGATCGTTTACGTGATCGCGCAATGCTTCCCGATCGTTGAACTGGACGTGAACGGCAACGCCTCGCGCGCCACGCTGCTGGGCGCCATCGTCGTGCTGTGGCAAGGAGATATGCCGCTGGTGGCCGCGGCGGTCTTCCTGTTTACCATCCTGCTGCCGGCGATCGAACTGCTGTCGCTGCTGCACGTGACACTGGCGCTGGCGGGCGGCCACAAGCCGAAGTCGTTCAACCTGCTGCTGTATGCCATCCACCTGGCGCGGCGCTGGGGCATGACCGAGGTGCTGATGATCGGCATCCTGATCACCATCGTCAAGATGACCAGCCTGGCCACGGTGGTGCTGGAGCCGGGGCTGTTTGCATTTGCCGCACTGACGCTGATGCTGGCCATCGTGGTCTCTTTCGATCCAAAGATGCTGTGGAACCTGGGCGATGCGCTGACGCCGCAGCCGGACGTGCCGCCGCCAGTGCCGCAGGCGGCCTTGTCCTGCCACGTCTGCGGCCTGGTTTCCGCAGTTACCGGCGCGCCGCGCCAGAATTGTCCGCGCTGCCATGCGCGGCTGCACCACCGTCATCCGGATAGCCTGACCCGCACCTGGGCGCTGCTGATAGCCGCAGCCATCCTCTACATCCCTGCCAACCTGCTGCCCGTGATGTACACGCATTCCCTGTTCGGCCAGGAGGATGACACCATCATCAGCGGCGTGCTGTATTTCTGGGACAGCGGTTCGCCTGCGCTCGCCACGATCATCTTCGTCGCCAGCATCTTGGTCCCGCTGCTGAAGCTGGGCGCCCTGTCGCTGCTGGCATGGACAGCGCAACGCCGCTCGCGCTGGCGCCCCTTGCAGCGTACCGTGCTTTACCGGATGGTCGAATTCGTGGGACGCTGGTCGATGCTGGACATTTTCGTCATTACCCTGACCGTGGCCCTGGTGCGGTTCCAGACCCTGGCCACCATCACCGCCGGACCCGGGGCACTGGCGTTTTGCGCCGTCGTGGTGCTGACCATGCTGGCTTCGATGCAGTTCGACCCGCGCCTGATCTGGGACCCGGTCCCGCCAAATGGAGAAAAACATGCCTGAACACGACGGCACCCCAGCCAATACCGCCGGTGCTCCCCTGCCCCAGCCCCAGGTCGAAAGGGCCAGCCATTGGCTGCCTTCGCTGGTCTGGCTGGTGCCGCTGCTCGCGGCCCTGATCGGCATCGGCCTGGTCGCCAAGTCCTATTTCGACGAAGGGCCGACGGTGGTGGTCAGCTTCCGCAGCGGCGAAGGACTGGAAGCCGGCAAGACCAAGGTGAAATACAAGGACGTCGACATCGGCCAGGTGCGCTCAATCTCGCTGTCGCCGGACCTGAGCAAGGTACTGGTCACCATCGATATGAACAAGGACGCGCGCCGCTTCACGGCATCCGACACCAGGTTCTGGGTGGTCAAGCCGCGCGTTGGCGTAAGCGGCGTGTCCGGCCTGGGCACCCTGCTGTCCGGCGCCTACATCGGGGTCGATGCCGGCAAATCGAAGGAAAACAGCTACGCCTTCACGGGCCTGGAAAAAGTGCCGCAGGTGGCGGGCGACCAGAAAGGCACGCATTACACCTTGCACGGCGACTCGCTCGGTTCGATCGATGCCGGCTCGCCGGTCTTTTACCGCCGCATCCCGGTCGGCCAGGTGATCGGCTACGACCTGGAAGACAATGGCCGGGGCGTGGCGATCAGGGTCTTCGTCAATGCCCCTTACGACCAGTACGTGGGCAAGAATACCCGCTGGTGGCACGCCAGCGGCGTCGACTTGCAGCTCGACTCCGGCGGCTTCAAGCTGAACACGCAGTCGGTGGCGGCGCTGCTGGTGGGCGGCATCGGCTTCGAGTCGGTCTCCGGCCGCAAGCCCGACACCGTCGCGGCCCCGGGCACCGAGTTCCAGCTCGCCGCCGACCAGGCCCGCGCCATGCGCGAGCCGGACGGCGCACCGATCACCACCGTGTTCTACTTCAACCAGTCGCTGCGCGGCCTGTCGCCGGGTGCGCCGGTGGACTTCCGCGGCATCGTGCTGGGCGAGGTGCGTTCGGTGGGAGTTGAATTCGACCCGGTCAAGAAAGACTTCCGCATGCCGGTGACCGTCGACATGTATCCGGGACGCCTGGGCCGCCGCTTCCAGGAGACCGTGACCGACGACAAGGACCGCAACGCCGGACCGCTGGTGCTCGAGCGCATGGTCAGCCACGGCCTGCGCGGCCAGCTGCGCACCGGCAACCTGCTGACCGGCCAGCTGTATATCGCGCTGGACTTCTTCCCCAACGCGGCGCCCGTCAAGCTGGATATGAACGCCTACCCGGTCGAAGTACCGACCGTGCCGAACGCCCTGGACGAATTGCAGGCGCAGATCGCCAGCATCGCACGCAAGCTGGACAAGGTGCCGTTCGACCAGATCGGCAACAACCTGCGCGATTCGCTGAAGAGCGCCGACAACCTGTTCAAGAAAGTCGATTCCCAACTGGTGCCGGAATTGCAGTCCACGCTGGGTGAGGCGCGCCAGACCTTCGGCGCCGCGCAGCAGGTGCTGCAGCAGGATTCGCCGGTGCAGTCCGACTTGCGCATGGCCTTGCAGCAGCTGACGCAAACCCTGCAATCGCTGAACGAGCTGTCCGATTACCTCCAGCGCCATCCGGAAGCGCTGATCCGCGCCAAACCCCAGCCTGCGAAGGAGAACAAATGATGCGCCGGCATGCCCTGACTGTATCCGTAGCGCTTGCAATGTCGCTGGCCGGCTGCGCGAGCGCGCCGCCGGAACGCTTCTATAGCCTCAGCAACGGCATGGCGCCCGCCGCCAGCGTTCCCAATCCCGGCTACTACATCGAGGTGCAGAACGTCACGGTGCCGCAGCAGGTGGCGCGCAGCCAGCTCGTGGTCACCTCCGCCGAGGGGCGCATCGACCTGCTGGAGCAGGAGCGCTGGTCCTCGCCGCCGGCATCGGAGATCGGGCAGGCGTTGTCGCTGGCGGTTTCCGGCGAGCTTGGCGCCATCGACGTGTTCCGCACACAGCCGCCGGAAAAGGCCACGGTCTACCGCATCAGCACCAATGTGCAGCGCTTCGAATCGGCGCCCGGCAAATATGCCTTGCTGGACGCCGTATGGAGCGTGCGGCTGGCGGGTGGGACGCAAGTGCTGACCTGCCGCAGCACCGCCCGCGAAGACGTCGGCGCCGGCTACGACGCCCTGGTGATGGGACATCGCCGCGCCGTAGCCCGGCTCGCGGCGGACATTTCCAGCGCCGTGCGCAGCCTTGCCGCCGGCAAGGCTGCCTGCCCTTCCTAGCTGCCCGACTTCTCGATCAGGATCCTGGTGGCTTCCTGGCGCAAGGCGCTATCCTTGCCCTGGCCTTCGCCGCCGATCTCGCGCATGGTTGCCGACATATGTGCGCCGGCGGCCATCGTGCCGACCGTGCGCACAGCGGCGCCCACCAGCGGGGCGCCGGGGAACGGCATCATGCTGATCGCGGTGGCGCCCAGGTGCACGGCGGCAGTGCCGGCCGCTGTCGCCTGCGCCTCGAACTTCAGCCTTTCCTGCATCGCGCTGGTCACTTCGTCGATGCCCTCCTTGCTGGTGGTCGCTGCCGCGTAGGCCGTATCGCCGGCCTTCTTCGCGGTCTCGATCATCCGGGCGGGATCGAAATTATCCACCGCGTCCTTCACTGCCGCCTTGCCTAGCCGCGCGGCATCGCTGGTGGTCAGCGGCTGCTGTCCGCTCACCACTTTGGCCGCGCCAACGGTGGCCCTGGCGTCGTCCCTGACTTGATCGGCCAGCTTCTGGAACTCCTCGGCCGTCGGCAGGGGGTTCTGCAGCACCGTCCCGGCATCCTCTCCCAGCCGCTGCATCTTGCCTGCCTGGCCGGACAGGCCGCTGAAGAGCGCGGACTCGCCGATGCCGCCGCGAATGGAGTCTCCGAGCCTGAACAGGCGCTCATTGCCGGTGCCCGATTGCTGCACCTGGTGTGGCGGCCGTTGCATGGAAGACTGGGGCTGGGGCCGGGCCGGCGCCTGCTGTTGCTGCTGCCCGTCATTGCGGTGGGCCAGCCGGTCCAGCACTGCGCCAGCGGCAGCGGTGCCGGCTGCGGTTGCAATTCTGCTTAGCATGGTGCGTCCTTTCGTTCGGTGTTCGCCATCTGTGGGCGTGTTCCCGGAAATAGTTCCCTGCCCTTGCCGGTGGAACCGGCGCCCCGCATTCCCTACTCATCTCCAGCATCGCGTCCCCCAACCCATCACTGGAGAGTGAACATGAGCATCGACGTCTACCGCAACCTGATCAACCAGATTTGCGAGCACGCGCAGATCCCCGACCCGCGCGCCCTGTACGACAAGGCCGAACTCGATATCGGCGGTACCCAGTTCCTGCTGCGCCATGGCGGCGAGCAGGCGCCCCACATCGTCAACATCTACTGCGGCCTCGGCCCCTTGCCTGCCGAGCAGCGCGAGCTCGTGCTGCAACGGCTGCTGGAGACCAACCTGCTGCTGGCCGGCTCAGGCCACAACGCCACATTCGGCTACAACGCCGACATCAAGCAGGTGGTCCTGTACTGCATGCTGCCGCTCGAGCAGTCCAGCGGCATGCTCACGCTGGCCATGCTGCGCCACTTCGCGGCCGTGGCCGAGCAGTGGCGCACCACCTATTTCCTCGACGAGAAAGAAGGCGCGAACGACAAGGCAGCCAGGTCCGCAACCGGCCGCTCGCGCCTGGATGCGCAGCTGCGCCAACCCGGCGGCGGGGCCGAAACCCGCCCGGCGTAAAGCGCGTTTTGCCGTCCTCTCACCGCCCGTTTACATCGTCCCGAAGGAGATCCCATGCTTGGAAATTTCCCCGGCATCGCTTCGCTGAAAAGCACGATCGCGATGCACGAATGGCTGCAGAACCAGAATTCGTCAAACCCGGACCAGGGTGCCCTCACCGTAAGGCACGCGCCAACCAACCAGAGCCTGCAACCGTCGTCCCCAGGCAGCCCGGCCCATGCCGGCGCGAGTGCACATGCCCAATTGCCGCCGCATATCCAGAAAATTGCCCGCGAACTTGAGGCCCGCGACGCCGAACTGGCGGCGCTGAAAGGTCCTTTGCTGGAAGAACTTGCCCGTCACGGGCCGCTCAACCTCGACGTACTGGCCGGCCAGTTTGCGCTGGAAGGCAAGGCACTGCGCGGCGGCCTGGGCAAGGAAGCTCTGGACAGCCTCGAATCCGGTGCGGTGCTGCAGCGCGCAGTTTCCGGCCAGGTAGGGCTGGGCATGCGCGGTGCGGTCAGCGAAGAAACGCTGGACGCCATCATCAACCCCGAAGGCCATCCCGCACTGCCGCCGCCCTTGCCGCCCGAAGCGCTGGCTGCGATCTCGCCTGCGCTGGGGGCTTCCGGATCGGTCACCCTCGAAGCGAATCGCGCCACGGCTCTCGATTCGGCCTACAAGCACGTGATCGCCAGGCTGGAAGCACAAGACCCGCGCGACCAGGCCACGATCGACGACATCAAATTGAGCCAGACGGCTTTCAAGGTTCGTATAGCCGACCGTGAAAACCAGCTGGAACTGACCGCCCTGGCATGCCAGATCGACCTGGAGAAGGCCTCGAACAAAATCCCCCTGCCCGGCGTCCGGGGCGAGGCCAAACGCAACGCCGATACGGCCGTCGCCCAGCCCAGGCTCGACGCAGCGAAAGCCGAACTGAAAGCGTTCCAGCAGGCCAGCAACCTGATCCTGCATTCCGAGCACATGGACAGCCTGAAAGGCCGCGCCATCAATGTCAAGGAACAGGGCTGGAAGGATAACCTGCCGAAGATCGCCAAAGTCGCCATCGGCCAGGGCCTGCCGCAAGCGGTTTCCTCCGCTGCGCACTGGGGCTATGCGCGCAACGCGGCGCTGCTGGCCTCGAACGCGGTCCTGCAGGGGCAGGTCAACCGCCCGGCCGAACTGGTTGCCGGGGTTTTGGCGCAGGCACTGGCGCTGGGAACGGCCCACAAGCTGGTCGGCGACGTCGCGCGCGACGGCCTGCACAGCCTGACCGAGCTTGGCGGCTGGATACGCCCGATCGAAACGGTGCCGGCCGAAGTCTACTTCCCCGATGCACCGCGCATTGAATTCAACCAGCACGGCGCCTTGCAGGTGCATTCCGACGACGAACTCGCCGCGCTCAACCGCGACAGCCTGCAGGACCGCAAGGCGTTCCAGGACCATGCGCTCAAGGGCGGTTTCGGCACCCTCAAGGGCGACCTTGCCGGCTTCGCCTCATTCGCTTCAGCCAACGCGATTCGCGATGCGCTGAGCAACGCGACGGAGCTGGCCAACTCGATCCATGCCAAGGCGTCCGCTTCGTTCGCCGGCGGCGGCGCCATGGCCACCGCGCAGAACCTGATGGTCTTGTCCGATCATCACGACGGGCTGCCCACGCGCGTGTTTGCCAAGCATACCAACCCGCGCTCGGCCTTGCAGCGCATGTGGAACTCCTCGCAAAAGCTTGACCTGACCCAATCGGCCAACCGGGTGGATTTGTATAGCAGGATCTGGGGCGCCGGGGTCGGCATGAGCATGGCCACGGCAGTCCAGACCTACGCCAGCGAGGCATTGGACCGCGCCCGCGATCCGAACGGCGGCAATGCGGCCAACCGCCTTTGCCACGCTGTGCTGGAAGGCTTCAAGTCCTACCTGACACTGATGCCTTTCTTCGCCGGCATCGTTGCCGAAGCGGAGGGCAAGAAGCTCAATCCCGGCGGCACCTCGGCCCTGACCAACCGCGTGCTGTCCGGCCCACTGAACGCGCTCTCGCCGGTATACCTCAAGGACGGTGCAACGGCAACGCATACCGCGCCGCAGGGCAGCCTGAAACGCATCCCGCAGGGCACACACAATGTATTGCGCGGCATAACTTCGACGCCGGCCCAGGCTGGCGCGGTACTGACCGAGAAAGCGGGCCAGCTGGCGGCCAAGGCGGTGGTGGGGACGGTCAAGCTGCCGGCCAAGGCCATCGAGGCCGCGCGCCATAAGCAGCCTCCTCCCCCAGACGAAGAACAGGGCCGCAACGCACAGCAGCCATAAGGCAAGCAGGGTCCGGCCAGCGCCGGACCTTGTTGATTGCGTCAGCGGGTATTGCCCAGCATCTCGCGCAGTTCGAGGCGGTTGTAGGCCACGCGCAACGCATCGCGTGCGCTGATTTCCTTGCGCGCCACCAGTTGCTGCAGCACTTCGTTCAATGGGCGCGACATGCTGTCTTCCTTGCGCTTCATGTAGTCGCCGATCATGTGCAGCTTGTCCGGGTCGACGATGTACGGGGCAATCTGCTGGTTGTGGTTGAACACCATCTCGCTGGCCAGCACGTAGTTCTCGCCATTTTCCGACGGCAGCAGGCTCTGGAAAATCACGCCGATCAGGGAACTGGCCAGCATGGCCGAACGCTGGGGGCGCTGGTCGACCGGGAAAAAGCTGAGCAGCTTGCTGATGGCGCCCACCGCGTTCCCGGTGTGCATGGTGGCCAGCACCAGGTGGCCCGATTCGCCGGCGTGCAGCACGGTTTCGGCGGTATCGTAGTCGCGGATCTCGCCCACCATCAGCACGTCGGGTTTCTGCCGCAAGGCTTCGCGCAGGCCGCTGGAGAAGCTGGCGGTATCGACCGGCACCTCCTTCTGCGAGATGATCGACTGCTTGCGCTGCAGGGTGTATTCGATCGGCTCTTCGATGGTAACGATATGGCCATTGCGGTTGCTGTTGATGTAGTCGAGCATGGAAGCGATGGTGGTGGTCTTGCCCGACCCGGTCGGGCCGGTCACCAGGATCAGCCCCTTGTTCGATTCGAGCATGGTGCGCACATAGGACGGCAGGCCGGTGCGCTCGAGCGGCAACGGTTCCAGCGGCAGCCGGCGCACCGAGAGCGCTACCTTGGCGCCTGCGCCAAGGCGGTAGATATTGCAGCGCAGGCGGCAATTCTGCAGCACGAAGGGACGGTCCAGCGCTTTTTCGACGATCTTGTCTTCCCAGTCTTCGTCGATGCTGTCCAACAGCGGCCGCAGCTCGCCCAGCGTCAGCGGGC
>JBCNOX010000088.1:0-13066 GCA_039593645.1 Pseudoduganella sp. | reverse complement strand
TCCGACTTCGACCTGACTGCGTCGAGCCCGGACCTGCTGCACCTGCTGGCGCGCAAGCCATTCCCCGGCCACGTCACGCCGGAGATCACCGAGAGCATGATCGAGATCAACAGCGACGTGCACACCAAACACGGAGAACTGCTGGCCCAGTTGCGCGAGACACGCGACACGCTGGTGCGGGCGGCCGATACGCTGAACATCGGCATCTGCGGCGGCGGCACGCACCCGTTCCAGCGCTGGTCGGAGCGCAAGATCTTTTCCAAGCCGCGCTTCAAGGAAGTGTCGGCGCTGTATGGCTACCTGGCCAAGCAGTTCACGATTTTCGGGCAGCACGTGCACATCGGCTGCGCCAGTGGCGACGATGCGCTGTACCTGCTGCATTCCCTGAGCCGCTATGTGCCGCACTTCATTGCGCTGTCCGCGTCTTCGCCTTATGTGCAGGGGAACGATACGCTGTTCAACTCCGCGCGCCTGAACAGCGTGTTCGCTTTCCCCATGAGCGGCCGCGCACCGTTCATCCTGAAGTGGGACGAGTTCGAACACAGCTTCTTCTCCAAGATGGAACACACCGGCGTGATCAAGTCGATGAAGGACTTCTACTGGGACATCCGGCCGAAGCCCGAATACGGTACCATCGAACTGCGCGTGTGCGACACGCCACTGACGGTGGAGCGTGCCGCGGCACTGGCCTGCTACCTGCAAGCCCTGTGCTCCTATCTGTTGGAGCGCAAGGAAGAACCGCCAGCGGAGGACGACTACCTGGTCTACAACTACAACCGCTTCCAGGCTTGCCGTTTCGGGCTGGATGGCACGGTAGTACATCCAAAGACCTACGAAAGCCTGTCCCTGCGTGAAGACATCCTGACCACGCTGCGCCGCATGGACCTGCACGCCGAAGCCCTCGGCGGCAGCGCCGCACTGAACCACTTGATGCAGGTGACGCACATGGGCAGCGATGCCCACTACCTGCGGGCGGAGTTCGATTCCTCCGGCAGCGTGGAGGGCGTGGTGGATGCCGCGATTGCGAAGTTCAGGGGCAATTAGGCCGGCAAGCAGGGATTCCGGCGATTGGCTACAATTGCCAAGGTTTTAATATGTAGCTTCATCCCATGCCCGCAATCCCCGCAAAGTCCCGCGCATTCAGGCGCGCCGTCGTCACGACTGTCGTTCTCGTTCTCGCGCTGGTGCTGGCCGCGTCGTTGCTGGCGAAGATGCCGTTCGCCAGCGACCAGGTGTTCGGCAATCTGCGCTCCGGGCAACTGTGGAGCGAAAAGGCGCGGTACGTGGACGACTGGTACGCTGTCGAGGCGATAGATGACGGGAGCTACATCATCGCCGAACCAAAGTCCTCGCAATACAACTCGTCATACCTGCTGGTTGGCAGCGAACGCGCTTTGTTGATTGACGCGGGATCCGGCGAACGTCCCGCCAACATCCGCTCGATACGGGCGGTAGCCGAGAGCCTGACTGCCAAGCCGCTCATGCTTGCGCTGTCGCACTTCCACTTCGACCACATCGGCGACCTTGACGCCTTCGATGGCGCGCTGATGCTCGCGACGCCTGGATTGAGATCCCGCGCACAAGGCGGAAAGCTGCAGATCGCGGCCACCGAATCGCTGACGGGCGCCCGCGACCTGCGTATCCAGCGCTGGGTGGGCGACGGGGAGAAGATCGACCTTGGCGGCCGCGCCATCGAGTTCCGCTCGACGCCGGGCCATGCCCAGGAATCGGCAACTTTCGTTGACCGAGCGCGTCACCTTGTGTTTGCCGGCGATTTTCTCTATCAGCACCTGGGCGGCCTGGTGGCGTTCCTGCCGGGAAGCGACATAAGCGTCTATGCCAGCGAAATAAGGGAATTGCTGGGAACGACAAGCGAGGGCTACAGGTATTTCGGCGCCCACGGCAAGCCGGAGTTCGATCGCGAATGGGCCAACCGGGTCCGGGCGGCAATGGGAGAGTTGGCGAACGGCGCCACCCAGCCTGTGCTGGCCGCAAGCTACCTCGCCCCGGGCTTGCCGCTGCACATGTACCGGCAAGACCAGCTACTGATCTACCAGCTTCCGTTTGTCTCGGCGCCGGTGTTCTATACCTGGCGTACCCTGGCGGTGCTGGCTGCTGCGCTGGTGCTGATATCGGGCATTTTCTGGTGCCTGTTCAGGGCATTGGAGCGTCGAGGGTCCGCTGTATAATCAGGCACGTCCTTTAAAACGAACAGCTCATGAGCGATAACAGTGTCCTGGGGATTTACACCTTCGAGGGGATCTTCGAAGGCAAGCCGGTCTATGAATACGCGCACCCGCAAGAGCATGCGCTGCACAAGTGCATGCTGTTCCTGCTGCAGGAAGGCGCCGAGGCCCTCTGGGATTCCGCGATCATCGAAGCCAGCAAGTTTGGTTTTGAAGAAGTAGCGATGGACGCGTTCAGCATCCTGCAGACCGAAATGCTCGAACAGAAACCCTTCGTCGACCTGCACCCTCACATAGAAGAAGCCCTGACTTTCGGCAGTTCGCTGGTGTTCTACGAAAAACCTTGAACCGTGACTGCCGCCACTGACTTTGCGCGGCACGGGTTTGCAGTCGTTCCAGCCGTCGCAGACGCCGGACGATGCGCGCAGTATGCCGCGCAAATCAGCGCCCATCACACCGCCGGTTCCCGCACCTTGCTGTCACAGCCCTGGTGCGCCGAACTGGCCGACTCCCTGGCGTCTGCGCCAGCACTTCAAGGCTTGCTGCCGGCTGCCCATATTGCGGTTCAATGCACTTTCTTCGAAAAGTCCGATGCGGTGAACTGGCTGGTGCCGGTGCACCAGGACTTGAGCATTCCGGTGCAAGAGCGCGTCGAAGACGCGCTCTTGCGTGGCTGGTCGCGCAAGGAGGACGGCTGGTATGTGCAGCCGCCGGCCAGCCTCCTCGAACAGATGATCGCGGTGCGCCTGCACCTTGATCCGTGCGGCGCCACTGATGGCCCGGTGCACGTCGTGCCGGGATCGCACCTGCAGGGCGTGATTTCGCCGCAGGATGCAGTGACAATGAGGCAGCACGAAATGGCCTGCCTTGCGGAAGTTGGGGACCTGCTGGTGATGCGTCCACTTCTTCTGCATCGTTCCTCAAAAGCAACAGGCGCCAGCCGCCGCCGGGTATTGCACTTCCTCTTTGGTCCTGCTGGGCTACCACATGGATTAGAATGGCCAAAGCGGGGAGGGTGGCAATATGAAACTGATCATCACAATTCTTAGCCTGGTGTTCAGCCAGGCCTCGCTGGCAGGGGCAAATTCATTGCCGGCATCTGACGAAGCTGCCGCATTCAAGGCCGCTGGATTCAAACAGCATGGCAAGGCATGGAAGTCTTGCTCCGATTCGGGTTCAAGCTACGTGCCGGGCGCGATCGAACAAGTCAAAGACCTGAATGGCGACGGCCAGCCGGAAGCGATCATCACGGAAAGCGGCACGGGATGTTACGGCGATACCGGTGTCGGCTACGCCCTGGTCAGCAAACAAGCCGACGGCAAGTGGAAGCTCATTACGCACGGTGTCGGCATCCTGACCGTGCTGTCGACCAGGGGCAAAGACGGCTGGCCCGACATTGAAATCGGCGGTCCCGGCTTCTGCTTCCCGATTGAGCGCTGGAATGGCAGCGCTTACAAGCAATACCAACTGCAATACGACGGCAAACCCTGCAAGCGTTAAAAGCGCGTTTCGCGGGCAGCGCGCAGGAAGCTGTCGAGAATGCCGGTGCAATCGAGCAGCTCGACGCCGCCGGCGCGGTGGAATTCCGGATGCCATTGCAAGCCCATGACGAAGGGCGCTCGCGTATAGCGGATCGCTTCGATCATATTGTCCGGATAGGACAGCGCCTCCACCTGCATGTCCTTGCCCAGCGACTTCACCGCCTGATGGTGGATCGAGTTCACCAGCGCGCGCTGGGGACCCTTCACCATGGAAGGCAGCGAGGAGCCGGGCGGGAAAGTGATTTCGTGGCGGTGCCGGTCGTAATCGTCTGAAACGTGGGCATGTGCGTCCGGCACATCGGTCGCAATGTCCTGATACAGGGTGCCGCCGAAGGCGACATTGAGCAGCTGGCACCCGCGGCAAATACCCAGCACCGGCTTGCCCGCTTCAACGAATTCATGCAGCAGCTCCAATTCGTACATATCGCGCGCCCGGTCGCCGCTCCATTCCGGCTTGGTCGGCGTCTCGGCATAGCTTTGCGGCGATACGTCGGCCCCGCCTTGCAGCACCAGGCCATCAAGGTGTTTGGCATAGTCGCGCAGGCGGATATTGGAAGGGTGCAGCAGGCCCGATGTATTCACGGTCGGGATCATGAAAACCAGCACGTCGCGCGACATCACCCACTGTGCCACCGATTCTTCCAGATATTGCAGGTTTTTGCTGCGCAGCCCTGTGGCGCCAGGCTCGGGATGGTAGATGCGGGCTGAAACCCCGATGTGCAATGGGCGCTGGATGATATGCCTCGTCGCCGCAGCAGCCCAGCGCTTGTAGCGTGCCAGGATGACGCGTCCCCACAAGGTGAAGATGGTCTCTCCCGGATCGAGGTAGCGCGGCGCATCGCCGGCACGACGCCGTTGTCCGCGATCGCCCTCGCGGCGGTCATGTTTGCGGGGATCGTGTTCCGTCATCCTCTGGCTGCCTCCTCGTTGCCAGTGTCGCACACGCGGCAATTCAAAGTCGCACTACTGGCTCGTCAGCAGCTCAAGCACTTCTTCTTCCGATACCTGCGGGAAGCTGCGGTAATGGCGGCTGACCGACATGAAGTTCATCGGCGCGGCGAGGTACACGATGCCATCGGCCAGAGGCGCGATCACTTCCAGGGAATCCGGTGCGGCCACGGGGACGGCGGCAATCAGCTGCTTCGGTTTGCGGGCGCGCGTCGAACGCAGGGCTGCCGCCATGGTGGAGCCGGTGGCCAGGCCGTCGTCGACAATCACCACAACGCGGCCTTCGGGATTGGCCGGCGGGCGCTTCGAGCCGTAAGAGGCGCGGCGCCGCCGCATCAACTCAAGCTGCTCGTGGGTTTGCAGCTCGACCCACTCCATGCTGGTGCGGGTGCGGTTGAAATAGGGCGCCAGTTCGCGGTTGCCATGCTCGTCGACGGCGCCAACCGCCAGTTCGGGATCGATGGCGGAGGGGAGCTTCCGCACCAGCACCACATCGAGTTCGCCTTCCAGGCGGTCGGCGATGATGCGTCCCATCGGCACGGCGCCGCGCGGAATGGCCAGGATCAGCGGACGGCTGCCGCGCAGGTGCGCCAGCTTTTCGGCCAGCAGCCCGGCGGCTTGCTTGCGGTCCTGAAGGGGGAGTTCGACGTCGTCCATGCTAGCCTCCGCCACGCTGCACATACGACAGCATAGCGCGGGAAGGCGCTGGCGTTAAGCTTTGATATCCAGCAGTGTGCCGATGCGCTCGTCAGCGGCCTGGATCACTTTGGCCGACAAATCGAAATTGGCCTTGTAGACCAGGGAATTGGTGATGGAGCTGGCAGGGTCGGTGCCGGACGGCACGCCGCCGGCATTGGCGGCAGCCGACAGGCCGCGTGCGGCGGTCGAAATGGTGACACTGGTCCCGCCCGGCGTTTCCTGGAACGTGGCCTGCTGTGGCTGGAAGTTTTGCGTCGCCATATTGGCAACGTTATGTCCTTCCACGTCCAGCGCGCGCTGGTTAGCTTGGAGACCGGACAGGCCGGCCTGGAGTGCGGAGATCGTCATGGCGCCAGTTTACATGATTCCACGTGGAAATTATGTGCTCTGCCCAAAAAATGAGCACCGCATGCAACACGTGGTATGATGATGACCGCAATGATTGTTGCAGGAGGCAGGTCATGAAGATCACCAAGGAAAAAGCAGCGGAAAACCGCCAGGTGCTGGTCGAGACGGCTGCGCGGCTGTTCCGGGAAAAGGGGATCGATGGCGTCGGCGTAGCGGAAATCAGCAAGGCAGCCGGCCTGACCCATGGCGCGCTGTACGCCCATTTCCCCTCGAAGGACGCGCTGGCAGCGGCGGCCATGCAGTTCAGCACCCGTTCCGCCTACGGCAAGGTGACCGAGCACCCGGTCACGCTGCCGCAGCTGGTCGACTATTACCTGGCGCCGGAGCAGCGCGACAACCTGGCGGAGGGCTGCCCCCTGGCCGCTGCTGCCAGCGAGGTGGCGCGCCAGGATGCCTCGGTGAGCGCTGGCTATACCAGCGGTTTCCGGCAGATGGTGGACTACATCAGCACGCAGTTGCCGGCTGGGGAGGGGCAGCGGCAGCAGGCACTTGCGATCATGGCAGCACTGGTGGGCGGCATCTCGGTGTCGCGAAATGTCTACAAAACCGACCCCAAACTGGCCGATGAAGTGCTGGAATCCGTGCGATCCATGCTACTGAAGCTGAGTTAATTGCTACGGTTAACGTTTTGGGATTGCTTTCCTGAACTGTGCGCATAAGAATCTGGGATATTGCCCATACGCATTGTTCCGGAGAGCATCATTAATTCCCTTGCTGCACGCGTCGTCGCCATACTGCTGGCCTGTGCAAGCCTGCCATTCGCGCAGGCCGGGGAGGTTGCGCTCGACGCGCGCCTGAATGAGCAAATCATCATGGTTCCGGCTGGCCGCGCGCAGAACGTACAGTTGGAGACCACCGTTTTCCGTCCACCCGGAGCAGGCCCATTCCCGCTCCTGATCGTCAACCACGGCAAGGCCCCTGGCAATCCCAAGCTGCAGGCGCGCGACCGGTTCATCTACCTGGCTACGGCTTTCGTGCGGCGCGGCTATGCGGTAATGGTGCCGATGCGCACCGGCTTCGCCAACTCCACCGGCAAGTTCGTCGAATACGGCTGCAATATGACGGCCAACGGCTACGAACAGGCTGGCGACATCGCCGACGTGGTGCGCTTCGCGCGCACCCAGCCGTGGGTCGACAATGAACATATCGTGCTGGCTGGCCAATCCTTCGGCGGGCTGGCGAGCATGGCAGCGGCGACGCAGGATTTGCCGGGTGTGCGCGGCATCATGAATTTTGCCGGCGGCCTGAAAGTGCATGGTGACCTGTGCAACTGGCAGGGCGCCCTGGTCAAGGCTTTCAGCGAATATGGCCGCCGCAACAAGCTGCCAAGCATGTGGATGTACGGCGCCAACGACAGCTACTTCGGCCCTGAACTGGTGGCGCGCATGCACGGCGCCTTCACGGCAGCCGGCGGCAAGGCGGACCTGGTGACGTATGGCCCGTTCAAGAAAGACGCGCATGGCTTGCTGGGCAACCGCGATGGCGCGGCCGTCTGGCTGCCGGAAGTCGAACGCTTCCTGGCTGGTATCGGCATGCCGACCCGCGAGGTTTACGCATTGGCGGAACCGCCGGCGCAAAAGGCTACCCACTATGCCGCGCTGGATGACGTCAATGCGGTGCCCTATCTGCCGCAGCGCGGGCGCGAACAATATCGCGAATTCCTGAAGAAGGCCACGCCGCGCGCCTTTGCGATTTCGGCCACCGGCTCCTGGGGCTGGGCGGAAGAGGGCGAGAATACCAACGAGAAGGCGCTGGCGGCTTGCCAGGCGGCGAGCAGGGAGCCATGCCGCCTGTATTCGGTCGATAACGATATCGTCTGGTCCGAGCACAGCACCGCCGGCCGCAACTGATCACGCAAGAGTGAACCCGGCGACAAGCGTCAGCGCGGCACTCAGGTAGCCGAAGGCGCGTTGGGCGCCGCCCATGCGGTGGGCCATCACGGCGCTGGCGCGATGCAGATTGACGAAAGCGTAGCTCGCCAGCAGGTTTTGCAACGCAACCCAGGCATGCATGATGATCGCAGCGCCAAGCATGGCGACGCCACCGCCACGCGCGACGGCGCTGCCTTCCACTGCGGTGGCAATCACGGCCCCTTGTGCTATCCCCAGCATCATTCCAAGCATGGCCACCCGCATCAGGCGCGGGTGGAAGTATTGGCGTTGCCATTGCGGCACCAGGCTGAGCGCATGCAGGACAAGGATGATCGTCAGGCTCAACTGGTACAGGTCCAGCATGGACGCCAGAGATTGAAAATTTTCCACGGTTGACCTCCCGTGCTGTGGCATCCTTATATTCACCATAACATGTTCCGCCGCAGGGCTACGCATGATACCCTGAGGTAAGCGACGCCATTTTGCGGGGTGAATCAGGGCATGATTCCTATTGCAGTGCAGGGTGCCAGCCGGGAGAGGAAACGCCAGCGGCCGAAAGGCCGGCAAGTTGATGCTGCTGCACTGCAGCAGGTGCAGGCTTTGTTGGGCGAACTGCCGCGCAGGCGGGATTTGCTGATCGAGTTTCTGCATTTGATCCAGGATGCATATGGCTGCCTGTCGGCGGCGCACCTGGCGGCCCTGGCCTCCGAACTGCGGCTGGCGCAGGTTGAGGTCTTCGAAGTCGCATCCTTCTACCACCATTTCGATATCGTCCGCGAGGGCGAGCTTTCGCCGCCTGCGCTGACCGTGCGCGTGTGCGATGGCTTGTCGTGTGAGATGGCAGGCGCCGGCGAGCTGTTGGCGCGCTTGCCGGCGCTCCTGGGGCGTGAGGTACGGGTGATTCCGGCGCCTTGCATCGGGCGGTGCGACCAGGCGCCAGCTGTGCTGGTTGGACAGCGCGCGGTCGAGGTGGCCGGTTGCGCGAGCGTGTCAGCGGCCGTTGCGTTGGAGGCGAGCGGCCAAGCGGTGGCTCGCGTCGGCGCGGCTCCAACGGGCGGCGATGGTGGCAACTTTGCAGTCCTTGGTGAATGCCTTTCCGGCATGCGGAGCGTGGAGGCGGTGATCGGGGAGCTGGAAGCCTCGGGACTGCGCGGCCTGGGCGGCGCTGGTTTTCCCGCTGGGCGCAAATGGCGCATCGTCCGCAACGAGCCTGGACCACGCCTGATGGCGGTGAATATCGACGAAGGCGAACCAGGCACCTTTAAAGACCGCTTCTACCTCGAACGCAATGCGCGGCAATTCATCGAAGGCATGCTGATCGCCGCATGGGCAGTCGGCATCGACGAAATCTACGTTTACCTGCGCGACGAATACCACGACTGCCGCAAGCTGCTGGAGCGGGAGCTGGCGCAGCTGGACGCTGGAGCACTGCGTATCCACCTGCGGCGCGGTGCCGGCGCCTACGTCTGCGGCGAAGAATCCGCCATGATCGAATCGATCGAAGGCAAGCGCGGCATGCCTCGGTTGCGGCCGCCCTATGTGGCCCAGGCAGGCCTGTTCGGCCGCCCCACGCTGGAACACAATTTCGAGACCTTGTATTGGTTGCCGGAGATCCTGGCAAAAGGCGCCGCGTGGTTCGCCAGCCATGGTCGTCATGGCCGCAAGGGCCTGCGTTCGTTCTCCGTATCCGGCCGCGTGAAGCAGCCCGGCGTCAAGCTGGCGCCAGCCGGCATCACGGTGCAGGAGCTGATCGACGAATACTGCGGTGGCATGCAGGACGGCCACCGGCTCTACGCCTACCTGCCGGGCGGCGCGTCAGGCGGCATTCTCCCCGCCAGCTTGAACAACATCCCGCTCGATTTTGACACCCTGCAGCCATATGGATGCTTCATCGGCTCCGCCGCCATCATCGTGCTGTCGCAGGAGGACAGCGCGCGTGCCGCGGCTGCCAACATGATGCGCTTCTTCCGCCACGAGTCGTGCGGCCAGTGCACTCCTTGCCGAGTCGGCACAGCCAAAGCGGCTGAGCTGATCGAAGCGCCGGTGTGGGATGCGGTCCTGCTCGGCGAATTGTCGCAAGTGATGCGCGATGCCTCGATCTGCGGGTTGGGACAGGCAGCGCCCAATCCAGTCGATTGCGTGCTGAAATACTTCCCGCACGAGGTGACGCGATGATCGCCTTCGAGCTCAATGGCCGCGCTGTGCAGGCGCTGGAGGGCGAGACCCTGCTGCAAGCCGCGCGCCGGGAAGGTGTTGAGATCCCGCATCTGTGCTACAAGGATGGCATGGCGCCAGCCGGCAACTGCCGCGCATGCATGGTGGAGATCGAGGGCGAGCGTGTGCTGGCGCCATCATGCTGCCGCCTTCCTGCGCAAGGCATGAAGGTCAGCAGCGGCAGCCCGCGGGCGCTCGCAGCGCAAAAGATGGTGCTGGAGCTGCTGCTGTCCGACATGCCCGAGCAAGCGCATACACGCCATAACGAAGTCGAATATTGGGCGGCAAGTCTCGCGCTGGGCAAACCCCGCTTCGCGGCGCGCCGGCAGCCTCCGCGCGACCTGACGCACGCCGCGATCGCGGTCAACCTCGACGCCTGCATCCAATGCACGCGCTGCCTGCGTGCTTGCCGCGACGAGCAGATGAACGATGTGATCGGCCTTGCCTGGCGCGGCGATCACGAAAAGATCGTGTTCGACATGGACGATCCGATGGGCGCATCCACCTGCGTTGCATGCGGTGAATGCGTGCAGGCCTGCCCGACTGGCGCCCTGATGCCGGCGCGCGATGCGGCGCTGGCGGTGCCGGACAGGCGCGTCGATTCCGTGTGCCCATATTGCGGTGTCGGCTGCCAGCTCACCTACAACATCAAGGACAACCGGATCCTGTATGTCGAAGGCCGCAACGGGCCGGCCAACGAAGGGCGGCTGTGCGTGAAGGGCCGCTACGGCTTCGACTATGCTCACCACCCGCACCGTCTGGCCAAGCCGCTGGTGCGCCGCGCTGACGCCCCGCCAAAGAGCGGCGACTTCACCATGGATCCGGAACGTCTATATGAAGTCTTCCGCGAAGCGAGCTGGGAAGAAGCACTGGGGCTGGCCGGCGGCAAGCTGGCAGCCATCCGCGATACGCACGGGCCGCGTGCACTGGCCGGCTTCGGCTCGGCCAAAGGCAGCAACGAAGAAGCCTACCTGTTCCAGAAACTGGTACGCACCGGCTTTGGCAGCAATAACGTCGATCATTGCACGCGGCTGTGCCACGCCTCCTCGGTTGCTGCGCTGCTGGAAGGGATAGGCTCGGGCGCCGTCTCCAATCCGGTCAAGGACGTGATGAAGGCGGAAGTGGTGATCCTGATCGGCGCCAATCCCGCCGTCAACCACCCCGTGGCGGCGACGTGGATCAAGAACGCCGTGCGGCAGGGAACAAAGCTGGTGGTGTGCGATCCACGCCGCTCCGACCTGTCGCGTATCGCCCACCGTTTCCTGCAATTCAAGCCCGATACCGACGTGGCGCTGCTGAACGCCATGATGCATGTCATCGTCGCGGAAGGCCTGGTGGACAGGGACTTTATCGCCAGCCGCACCATCGGTTACGACGAACTGGCGGAAAATGTCGCCGATTACAGCCCCGAAGCCATGGCGCCGATTTGCGGCATCGAGGCCGGCACGATTCGCGAAGTGGCGCGCCTGTACGCAAGTTCGCGCGCGTCAATGATCCTTTGGGGCATGGGAATCTCGCAGCACGTGCACGGCACCGACAATGCGCGCTGCCTGATCGCGCTGTCCCTGATGACGGGCCAGATAGGCCGGCCGGGCACCGGCCTGCATCCGCTGCGAGGACAGAACAATGTGCAGGGCGCCTCGGACGCAGGCCTGATCCCGATGATGTACCCGGACTACCAGCGCGTGACCGAGCCAGCTGCCAAAGCGCGTTTCGAAAGCGCCTGGGGCCTAGCGCCTGGCACGCTGGACGACAAGCCCGGCCTGACCGTGGTGGAAGTGATGGATGCCGCCGAAGCAGGGCAGGTCAAAGGCATGTACATCATGGGCGAAAACCCCGCCATGTCCGACCCCGATGCCAACCATGCGCGGGCGGCACTGGCATCGCTGGAACATTTGGTGGTGCAAGACATCTTCCTCACCGAAACTGCCTACCTGGCCGACGTGATCCTGCCCGCCAGCGCCTTCCCGGAAAAAACCGGCAGCTTCACCAACACCGACCGCCTGGTGCAGATCGGGCGGCAGGCGCTGGAACCGCCGGGCGAAGCGCGTCAAGATCTCTGGATCATCCAGCAGATCGCACAGCGGCTTGGCCTGGACTGGCAATACGCCAATGCCGCCGCAGTGTTCGCGGAGATGCGGCAAGTCATGCCAAGCATCGCCGGCATCACGTGGGAACGGCTCGAGCGCGAACACGCGGTGACCTATCCCTGCCATGAAGAGAGCGATCCAGGTACTCCGGTCGTGTTTACAGCGGACTTCCCGCGCGAAACGGGCCGCGCGCGCTTCGTGCCGGCCGATATCATCCCCGCGAACGAAAAGCCGGACGCCGCCTACCCGATGGTGCTGATCACCGGCCGCCAGCTCGAACATTGGCACACCGGCAGCATGACCCGCCGCACGGCGGTGCTCGATGCGATCGAACCCGACCCGGTCGCGCTGGTGCATCCGCTTGACCTGGCAGCGTTGGGCGGCAAGCCTGGCGACGTCATCACCATTGCATCGCGGCGCGGGCAGGTCTCGCTGTACGCCCGGGCCGACGACAGCTCGCCACGCGGCGCCGTATTCGTGCCGTTCTGCTATTACGAAGCGGCGATCAACAAGCTGACCAATCCCGCACTCGACCCGTTTGGCAAGATCCCCGAATTCAAGTACTGTGCAATCAAGGTTACGCTGGGCGGCATGGTTGGCGCCCAGTCCAGTTTTGGCGGCGGCAAGGCGATGGAGGCGGCAGGCGCATGAGACTACCGGCAATGACACAGGCCAGCGTGCCGCTGACGCAGGAAGTGGAAGCGATCGACGAAAAAGGACGCCGCTCGCTGATCCACATTCCCGCCGAACGGCCGCTGACGGTGTACGTGGACAAGCGCGAGCTGGTCACCTTGATGACGCTGGGCGGCGCCCCGGAAGCGCTGGTGCTTGGTTACTTGCGCAACCAGAGGCTGATGCGTTCGGTGGAAGACGTGGAATCGATCCACGTCGACTGGTCGGTAGGCGCCGCAGCGGTGAAAACGCGCGGCGGGGTAGCCGATATCGAAGAACGCACCGCGCGCAAGGTGGTCACCACCGGTTGCGGCCAGGGTTCCGTGTTCGGGGACCTGATGGATGAAGTGGATGACATCGTGCTGCCGCCCGATGCGCGGCTGAAGCAATCGGGCGTGTACCGGATCGTCGAAACCATCCGCACCCTGCATTCGATC
>JBCNOX010000087.1:0-13089 GCA_039593645.1 Pseudoduganella sp. | reverse complement strand
CATCGTCGTTGAGGCGCAGCCGCAGGCGGCTGATCTGCACGTCCAGCGAGCGATCGAGCGGCCCGGAATCGCGGCCGCGCGTCTCCTCGCAAAGCACGCTGCGGTCCAGTACCGTGCCGGGATGTTCGACGAAGTATTTGAGCAGCTGGAAATCGAGCCCGGTCAGCGCCAGCGGCATGCCCTCGCTGTCGACCACCGTGCGCTCCGCAAGGTCCAGCGTGAAGCCGTTGAAATGGTAGGCGCGCACCGTCGGCGCGGGATCGGCGCCAGCGCGACGCAGGATGGCCTTGATGCGCGCCAGCAGTTCGCGCGGGCTGTATGGCTTGGCGATGTAGTCATCCGCGCCGAGCTCCAGCCCAACCACGCGGTCCGTTTCATCCGAGCTGGCGGTCAGCATGATGATGGGCAGGTTGGACCGCTGACGCACGATGCGGCACAGCGCGAAGCCGTCGGTATCAGGCAGCATCACATCGAGTATCACCAGCGACAACTGTTCGGCGTGCGCGTGCAGTTCTGCCAGGAAGCTCTCGCCGTTGTGGGCAAGGATCACCTCATACTGGTTTTTCTCCAGATAGGTCTTGAGCA
The DNA here is from genome assembly GCA_039593645.1 of Pseudoduganella sp. Lineage (GTDB taxonomy): Bacteria > Pseudomonadota > Gammaproteobacteria > Burkholderiales > Burkholderiaceae_D > Rugamonas. Next base: position 12,504 of record JBCNOX010000087.1, on the reverse strand, counting down.
GCAGCCGGGTTTTTTGGTCGTCATCGACGATCAGTATCTTGCGTGGCATGTTGGCTTCCTTGCTGTTTGTGTGAGCGGAGGTTCAGGGTGCGCAGGAGGCCGGCCAGGCGGCGCTGCGTATCCGCCGTCGTCACGCCGTCATCCATGTAGAAACGGTGCGCCTCCGCGATGATGGCGTCGCGGCTTTCCTCGTCGGCGGCCATGCGGTGCACCAGGCTTGGGGCTTGCGCCGCCGTGCCGCGCGCGAAACCGCGCCAGGAGGACCGCGCGCAGCTGTCCATCGCGTTGGGATTGGCATCACGCCGCACCGGCACTGAGCCCTTGGCGGCGCTGTACTGCTGCTGAGCGAGCGGTGACATGACGGCCTTCGCCAGCTTTTCCTGCGCCAGCTGGTGGCTGTAATCGTTGACGAACATGGCCAGAGTGTCCACGCTGTACAGGTGGTAGTTATCTGTGCCAGGCAGCGGAACGCAGGAAAAGTCGGCGTCGATGTTCTGGCCCAGCTCATTCAATTCTGCCTTGGCCCAATCGCCCATCACGAACATCGCCGCCTCGCCGCGCGCGAAGCGCTTGACGGCATCCGTCCACGGCTGCTCGTCAGCAGGATTGAGCATCCAGGTTTTCATGATGCGCAGACGTTGCAAGGCTAGCGCCAGGCGCGCGTCGGCCGCGGCTTGCGGGCTTTGACGTACGAACAGTTCGCGGTAGTACTCAGGGCCGCCGGTGGCGAGCAGAAGGTTTTCGAACAAAGTGGCCACCTGCCACGGTTCGCTGCTCTGTACCAGCGGGGCGACGCCTGCCGCGCGCAGCTGGCGCGCCACCTTTTCGAACTCCGGCCAGGTGGCTGGGGGCGCCAGCTTGAGGCGTTCGAACAGCTTGCTGTTGTAAAACAGGGTATTGATGCGGTGGATTCCGAGCGGCGCAGCGACTACGTGGCCGCGATGCCGGACCAGGTCGCGCACTGTCGGAAACAGCGCCTTGTTCCAGTTGCCGGCGGTAGCCACGCTATCCAGTTCCAGCAGCAGGCCAAGTTCCGCCCACTCGCCGATGGAAACGCCGATGATCTGCGTGGCATCCGGTGCATTCCCTGCCAGGACCCGGCTGCGCAAAACCTTGCCGGCGCCAAGCCCGGCCCCACCGGGTATCGCCGCATCCTGCCAGCTGATGCCTTCGTCAGCCAGTCGCGCCGCCAGCACATTGGCGGCGTGCCGCTCCCCGGCCGAAGTCCACCAATGCAGCACCTGCAGGGAAGGTGCTGCCGCCTGGACGGGCAATGACATCAGCATCAGGGGAAGTGAGAGCAGGCGCGCCAGGCGCGCGATCTGCAAACGCCGGTGGGACTTGTGCACCTACTACTCCAGCAGATAACGATCCGGCAATTCTATCTCCATGAGGTCATTTTGTGTCCTTTTACGGCATAGAACAGGATCAGGGCGTAGCACGGCAACAGCAGCCAGTATGCAGCCTGCGAGCCAGAAACGTCGGATAGGTGACCGTACAGCATCGGCAGCAGCGCCCCTCCGGCGATGCCCATGATCAGCAGGGCCGAGCCGCTGGCGGTGTAGCGCCCCAAGCCCTCCAGCGCCAGCGGCCAGATTGCCGGCCAAACCAGGGCGTTGGCGAAGCCCAGCATCGCCAGGAACATCACGGTATCCGGCACCGCCGGCACACCGAACGCGCCCAGCATCGCTTGCGACAGGCCGCTGCCGGTCGCCGAACCTTGGATCACGCCAACGGAAAACACGATGCCACACACTGCCGACAGCAGCAAGGCATGCTTTTGCGACAGCCAGCGCGGTATCGCCACGATGCCGACGATATAACCCGCCACCATGAAGCCCATGGTGTAGGAGGTGAGGATGCCGAATTTTTCTACGTGCAGGCTATGACCGTAAAGGCCGATGGTATCGCCCGCAATTACTTCCACGCCAACGTAGACGAACAGCGCCAGCGCGCCCAACACCAGTTGCGGGAACTGCAGCACACCCCAACGCGAGGCGCCTGCTTCGCTGGTGGCCTGCTGTTCCGGGATCTCACGCAGCGGTGCAAAGCGAACGATAGCGGCCATCACCAGCAAGCCTGCAGCCATCAGCCCATATGGCAGCACCAGGCGCTGCGCGAGCTGGCCGCGCAGCAACGCGGCGTCCGCCGCACTCATGCCAGCAAGCGTCGTATCCGAGTACTGGCCGAAGTCGGACAGCATCATGCCGCTGAACGCCAGGGGCACCAGCACGCCGGCAGTCTTGTTGAACAGCCCCATGATGCTGATGCGCGTGGCGGCGCTTTCGCGCGCGCCGATGCAGACGATGTAGGGATTGATCGCAGTCTGCATCAGCGTCATGCCGCTGGCCAGCGTAAACAGCGCCAGGAGGAACAGTGGATACGAAGCGGCGCGCGCAGCGGGAATGAACAACACCGCGCCGAACGCCATCACGGCCAGGCCGATCGACATGCCGGCCCGGTAGCCTGTATGGCGCAATACTGCAGCCGACGGCAGTGCCATCAGGGTGTAGGCGATATAGAAGGCAAAGGTGACCCAAAGGGACTGGAAGTTGTTGAGATTGCAGGCGATCTTGAGGAAGGGAATGAGCGATCCATTCAGCCAGGTGGCACAGCCGAGGATGAAAAACATCAGGCCGATGAAGGTCATGGCCACAGCCACGTTGCTGGCGCCAGGGACGGCTTGGGCGCCGCCGATCTCGAGGGTCTGTTCTTTATGCATGTGATTCCGAAAAACGAAGATGAAGAAGCCCCCTCGGGCGGGAGGGGGCGCTGCGGCGAATCAGAACTTGCCGCGCAGGCCGACGCTGTAGCGCGCGCCGTTTTCGTACACGCCAACCGGCAGGCCGTCGGTGGTGTTGGTGCGGATCAGCTCATTGCCGATATTGACGGCACTGGCGAAGATGCTCAGCTGCGGGGTGATGTCCCAATTGGCGGTGGCATCCCATTGACCGTATGCGCTGGTGACGTCCTGGCCGCCCTGGTCCAGCCCACCATAGGATTTCGAGCGATAGTTGTACGACAGGCGCACGCTGTAGCTGTTCTTCTCGTAGAACACGCTGGCGTTCATCTGGTTTTTCGAATTGCCGATCACGTTCAGCTTGCGGCCGCCCGCCACCGCGCCGGTCTTGGCGTCGGTATAGGTAAAGTTGACCACAGTGCCAAAACCGCTGCTGCCGAACGCCTGCTGCCACTGGATTTCCAGGCCATTCACCTTCGCGCCATTGTCGGCATTATGCGGACGGGTCACAGGGCGCTGCACGCCTGCCACGTTCTCCATCGCCGTCGAGGTATAGATGAAGGTATCGAGCCGCTTGGCGAATGCGGTGGCTGACAGCAGCGAGGCGTCGGCAAAGTACCATTCCGCGCCGATCTCGAACTGGTTGGCGTGGTAAGGCTTGAGCAGCGGATTGCCTGCGGTGGCGGCATTGGTGGTGCCGCTCACCTCCGTGCTGGCACTCAGGTCGCTGAAGGTATTGCGCGCCATGACGCGCGAAGCGGCAGCACGCAGCAGCAGATCCTTGCGGAAGTCATACACCACGTTGATGTTCGGCAGGGCATCGGTATAGCTGCGGCCTACGCTGCCCAGAGCATAGTTGCCGGTACCATCCAGGTCCTGGTAAGCATCCGAGGTCTGCCTGGTGCGCACCAGGCGCACGCCGAAGTCGCCCCGCCATTTGTCGAAAGCGTAATCGGCACGCACATAGGCTGCCGAAATCTTTTCCTGGATGCGGTAGTACTCGCCCTTGGCCTCCTTATAGACCATGCCTTTGTCGTACATGGTGAAGCCCTTGCTGGCGGCCAGCGCATCATCCACCCAGGCGAATTGGGTCAGGGAGCCGGCTGTTGCGGCCTCCTGGCTGATCATCGGCGACGGACCCGTGGAAAGATCGGCCAGCGTGTAAGGAATCCAGCCAACGCTGCCCGGACCGACGGTACCGATGGTGCGGCGGTTCTGCACCTTGTTGTCGCGATACTTCAAACCGACTTTGACGGACTTGATGTAGGGGTTTTCCAAGTCGAAGGTCAGGTCGGCCTGGCCGTAGTTTTCCTTGCTTTCCATGCGACGGATCCAGTCGCGTGCACCTTGCAGCGTCAGCTTGGTCGGATCGAGGGGGCTCATATCGAGGTACTTCACCTCGTAAGTATCGGGCGCGATATTGATGGTGGCGCGGGTATTCCCGGTGAACCAGAAGTTGCGGTCGTGCTTGCTGCCGCCCGAGCCGGAAGTGGTACCCGCCTGCGCGTGCAGTTTCCAGTTATCGCCGTCGTAGCTGCCCTCCAGGTCCAGCACCTTCGACTTCACATAGGCTTCGCGGTAGATCGGTTCGAACGACACACCGTTCACCGGACCCACGGTTCCGCCCACCACCGACTTGCCGCCGTCCGAGTTGTTGATAAAGCGCGGGTTATCCACGCGAATATTGTTGTTTGCATCGGCCAGGCCGCCGATCTGCCACAGGTAGTTCTGGTTGCTGTTGTCCATCTTCATATCGGAATTGAGGTAATTCAGCGATATGTCGGACTGCGGGGTCGGGCGCAGTTGCAGGGTGATGTTGCCGGTGGTGCGCTCGCGGTCCTGACGGAAGATCGGCGTGCCGCCGCCCCAGGAGGCGTAGGCGTTCGGCGTAACCACGCCATTCTGGTCGATGATGTTGTACTTGGTCGCGTCGGTGAAGTTCTCCAGGCCGTCGCGGCGCATGGTGCGCTCCTGGCGGCTCAGGGCAACCAGCACACCGAAGGTCTTGGATTCGTTGATCCAGTTCACCAGTCCGGAGAGCTGCGGGTCGGTCTTCTTCGGCAGCTCACTATAGGTTGCTTCCGCAGAGGCTTGCGCGGTAAAGGGCTTCTTGAATTGCAGCGGCTTGCGGGTACGGACGATCACCAGGCCGCCGATGCTGCCCTCGTCCAGATCGGCCGAAGGGCTCTTGAAGACATCCAGGCTGCCAACCAGCTCGGATGGCAGGATGTCGTAGTTGAAGCCGCGGCTTTGCGCGTCATTCTTCCACCAGTAGGCGGAGGCGACGGACTGGCCGTTCAACTGCGTCATGTTCAGGTTCTTGTCGGTGCCGCGCACGAAAATGTCGCGACCTTCGCCCCAGGTGCGGTCGACCGAAATGCCAGGAATGCGCTGCAGGGAATCGGCCACGTTCTTGTCAGGGAACTTGCCCAGGTCCTCCGCCGTGACGGAGTCCACTACATTCAGCGCATCACGCTTCTCGGCCAGGTTGCGCTTCAGCGTTTCGCGAATGCCGCGAACTTCCACTGACTGCAGCGCCTCGCTGCCTTCTGCAGTCTGCGCCTGCACGTTATGCAGTGCCAGCGTGCCAAACATCAGCGCGATCAACTGCGGTAGTTTCTTCCTTCCTAGCGGTGCTCCGTTCATTTCTTTTTCCTTATCGTCTTTAAAGCGCTGCAAAAAATTCCCCGGCATACTCCCCATGCCGGGGCCAACACACTGCTTGGGGGAGTGTGATCATTCCTGCTGTGGCAAGTACCACTTTGCAAAACCGTTCTGTATCCGCGCCGCCGCCTCGCGTGCACTAAGCTTCCCGTTCAGGACCTGCGCGTTCACCGACCACAGTTCGCTTTCCATATTGGGCAAGCCGCGGTTCATGATCAGCGCATTGAGACGGAAGTTCGAATCGCATGTCGTACGCCAGGCGGCCATCTGCTTGGCCAGCGGATCCCGTACGGCGATCAGGTGGTTCGACAACGTGAAAAAGCCGATGACGCGATTGGTGTACAGGTCCGCGAACTCCTGGGAGCCGAGCCAGGCCAGGAACTTGTAGGCGTCAGCCTTGTTGCGCGATTTGCGGTTGATGCCGATGCCGATGTCCATATGGTCGGAAATCTGGCAGCGGTCGCCCGACTGCTGCACCGGCGGTGCGAACACGCCCAGTTCGAGGTCGGGGAACTGGTTGAAATAGGAGATATCCCAGGAGCCGGCCGGATAGATCGCCGCGCCGCCCTGGGCAAACAGCAGCTGGGCATCGCGGTAAGTCTGCACCGGGGCCGACTTGGGCATGTAGGCGGCAAGGCGCGCCTCGAACTCGAAGGCTGCAACAAAAGGCGCATCGGTGAACTTGGCTTTACCGGCGATCAGCGCACGTCGGCCTTGCTCCCCGCCCCAGTAATTCGGGCCGATGTTGGTGAACACGGTCTGGCTCGACAACCATTCATCGGCCGTGCCCAGCGCCAGCGGCGCGTACTGGCTTTTACGCACTGCATCCAGCACTCCAAAGAACTCGGCTTCGGTTGCAGGCGGTTGCAGGCCAAGCTTGCGGAAAATCTTCTTGTTGTACAGGAACCCGTGGATCACCGAGGCGACCGGCATACAGAAGATCTCCTTGCCATCGTCGGTCTGCCAGGCGACCTGCGAACCTGGCGCGAAGTTTTCCATGCCGGCCTTGCCGTTCAACTTCTCGAGGTAGCCGCGGCGGTACAACAGCAGCGAGGTGTCGAAGGGACGGCAAGCCAGCAAGTCGCCGGCGGTGCCGTTGCCAAGGCGTGCGGCCAGGCTGGTGTCGTATTCGGTTGGAGCAGTGGGCGAAAACTTGACCGAGATGCCCGGGTGCTTGCGTTCGAACGCAGGCAGCAGCACGGTTTCCCACAAAGCCTTGTCGTCAACCCGCCAGCTCTCCAGCACCAGCGTGCCGGCGCGTGCGGCGCTGGTGCAAATCAGCGCCAGGATTAATGCGGCTCGCAGGATACGACTGGTAGGCACGGCGGCTTCTCCACGGGGTGTTGTCGATCAGTAAATTCATGCTAACACCGTGAAAAATGTGATACCAGCGACGCTCTCGCGTGCGAGGCATCGCCGCAAACCGTTGATTCTTATGAGGATTTTGCAGATGGACTGCGGCGGCGCTTACAAAACTTTACAGAGCAGCTGCCGCAGCCCGGTGATTGCGTTCACGCCTCGTAATCAGCGCTTACAAAACATTACGAAACGCGCGCATTTATTACGTGAGAAGCTGCAGGCGAGCGCGCGCAGCGTTGTATTCCGTCTTCAGTCGTTCCACCAGTTCGGTGGTTGTCGGGACATCGTGCATCAAGCCGACGCCCTGGCCTGCACCCCAGATATCGCGCCAGGCTTTGGCTGTGCCGCTGTTGAAGCTCATTTTTGTCTTGTCCGATTCCGGCAGGTTCTCCGGATCGAGGCCGGCCGCCACGATGGACTTCTTCAGGTAATTGCCGTGCACGCCCGTGAACAGGTTGGTGTAGACCACGTCTGCCGCTGACGATTCGATGATGGCCTCGCGGTAGTCTTCCGTGACGTTGGATTCCTTCGTGGCCAAAAAGCGCGAGCCGACATAGGCAAAGTCGGCCCCCATCGCCTGCGCTGCCAGCACCGCATCGCCGGTGGCAATCGAACCTGACAGCGCCAGCGGACCATCGAAGAAGCGCCGCACCTCGCCCACCAGCGCAAATGGCGACAGCGTGCCGGCATGGCCGCCCGCGCCACTCGCGACCAGGATCAGGCCGTCGACGCCTGCTTCCAGTGCCTTCTGCGCATGGCGGATATTGATCACGTCATGCAGCACGATGCCGCCGTAGCTGTGGATAGCATCCAACATTTCCACAGGCGGCGCGCGCAACGACGAAATGATGATCGGTACTTTGTGGCGCACGCACACTTCCACATCGTGTTCAAGACGCTCATTGGAGTGGTGGACGATCTGGTTGACCGCGATCGGGCCGACCCGTACGCCGGGATTCTCGGCCTGGTAATCGGCCAGTTCCTTCTGCAGGTCGGTCAGCCAAGTGTCGAGCAATTCCTTCGGCCGCGCATTCAGCGCCGGGAACGAGCCGACAATGCCCGCCTTGCACTGGGCTGCCACCAGCGCAGGGCCGCTGGCGATGAACATCGGCGAAGCAATGACAGGAAGCGTCAGATTCTGCAATACGGCGGGTAGTGTCATGGATCTGTCCTCAGAAGTTTTGCATGCCGCTTACTGTACCTTCTTTAGGATAGGTGATGTTGTAGCCCACGCTGATCTTCATGGTCTCATTCGGCGCCATGGTTTTTTCCCATCCGACCACGCCCTGGCGCTGTTCCCAAGCCAAAATGCCCGGCTGAGGCGAGAAAGTCTGCTTCACCTTGATCTCTTCCGACGCGCTGACCGGCGTGGATTCCAGCACCAGCAACTCGACCGGCGTCTTATGGAAGCTGCTGATCGTGAACACATCGGCAAGCTGCTGCTCGCCGCGCTGCGACAGGAAGCCGCGGCTGCCCGACTGCTGGTCGGCGCGGTCCACAGTGACGCGCACCAGTTCATCTCGGCCAAAGGACAGCGCCAGCTTGTCCGAAGATTGGGTGTTCCAGTACGTAGCGCCGACATAGCCCCCGTCACGGAACAGCTGGATATTCCCGTTCAACCAAACGCCGGAAGGACGCTCCGCTTCCGCCGTGATCACTGCAAATTTCTCCTGGCGGGGCACGACACGTATGCGCTGCCTGGCCGGAACTTTGAGGGTTGACAGGGCCAACGTAATTTCGCGGCCGTCGGATGCCAGGGTCACCCGGTTCGGAACAGCGAATTCCGTATCGAAGGTGCCTTGCGTTTCCAGCACGGGCGGAATGAAATTGTCCGTTGCAATGCGTGACCCGGTCACTACGACAGGGACTGTAGCCGGCGCAGGTGCAGGCACGGGTTCCGGAGCCGCTGCATAGTTGTACTGCTGTGGCGGCCTAGGCGGATGGTATGTCAAGCGATGGGGCACAGGGTCTGGTGCCTGAGGTGACAAACGCGGCTGACCGGTGGACAGCCGCATCTCGACGCCGCTCCAGTCTTCACCGGACTTTTGCGCCACTACCGCCATGCGCTCCAGTTCAATGGTGGAGGTGGAGGAGTTCAGTGAGGCACGGTAGGCCGGCTTCCAGCCCGCGCGATTGACCTGGTAAGACAGCTGGATGCTGCCAGCTTGCTGCGCCGCGACGACGATGGTAATGCTGCGCTGGTCGCGCGCCCCGCTGCGCACCTTATCCAGTTCACGCTGCGCCGCCTTGATCTTCTTGTCGACCTCGCGCAACTGAACTTGGGTGCGCTGGATTTGCGCCAAGGCCTCGCGGCCGCCGCGCTTGATCGTATCGACCGCCGCAGCAAGCGACTTGCCGTCAACCGGGGCAGAAACATTCTCTCCGCCGTTCAGCTTGGACAGGTAATTCTTGACCAGGACGGAAGACTCGATTTCCACGTTCAGCGAGTCGCGGCTATCCTCCAACGCCTGCAGTTTCGCCTCAAGCTCCGCTTCGCGCGGGCTGACTGCTTCCGCCTGCCCCACGTCACGCGTCACGACCTGCCCCACCTGCACGCCAGGCGAAGCCAGGATGCGCAATGTCTGCGCATCGAAATTGGCCGGCAGGCCGGTGATTTCGAGTTCCTTCATTCCTGGAGAAACCGCGGCCTGGCGTTCCACCGTGGCGATTCCAGAATACAGGGTCACACGCGTGATCGGTGCATTGGTGGCGCAGGCGAATCCCTGCAGGGAGAAACAAAGGGCTACTGCGGCGGCGATGCGGTTTGGCTTCATGAAGGATTCACGGGCGATGGAAAACCTGATCTTGCAGCGCCCATAAAATATTGTCAATTTAAGAACGCCAAACTGCGGCGAGGGCTTTGACTTTAGTCCATATGGACAAGCGCTCGTCCGATAGGGCATCCAGGAAATCGGACAGCCGCTTGGACTTCGCCATCGTGTACACCGTCAGCGCGGTGGTGATGACGAAGACCGACCCGAAGATCCACACGCGGCGCGACATCGGCGCATCGGCTTCCGCCAGCAGGTTCATGCCGAGGAAGCCGGTGGTAATGGTACCGATCATGCCGAAGATGGTCACCACGGTCAGACGCACGACGGTGTTGGCCTGGCGCCGCAAACTATCCGCTTCGAGGTAGCCATTCATATCGGCGACACGGGTTTTCACCTCCGCATAGGCACGCTCGATGTCGAGATGCTGGCCGCACATGCGGAACAGCGCACGGATCTGTTGCTGGTCCGAGATTTCAGTGAACCAGTAGCGGTGCGTAAAGCGCAAGAAGCTCTCGAAGGCGTAACGAATGCGGCGCTTGAACAAACGCACACTGTCGGCGTCGGTCACCTGGAGTTGCGTCAGCGCCTCTGCCAGGCGATCGGAGAACATCAGCAGAGATGCCTTCTGCAGGTGAGCGATCATGAACAGCAGGAAGTGCTGGTGGCGGAACTGCGACAGCACGCCGCGCTCCTTGCAGCAGAAGAATTGCGAAGCTGCGTCGCCGACGACAACCAGCGCGTAGCCGCTGCAGATATAGCGCGTGTAGGGCGCGGCGCCGCCATTGCACCAGAAGCGGTCGTAGAAGTAGCGGCGGTCGACACCGTCCGACTGCGTGCGCTGGGCATCGGCTGGCGCGGAAGAAGTGCCAGCCATGGTGCCCAAGGCAGCGAAATCGGCTGGCGAGAGCTCGCTCGGACGATCGACGGCAAGGTAGGCCATCATCGGCATGCGGTAATACTCGACCTGGCGATAGCGCAGGGCTTCGGTGACGCCAGGCGCATCGGGCTCCATTGGCTCAAGCAGGTAGCGCCAGTGCGAAGCGATACGCGGCGCCTGGTGGCGCACCACCTGGTCGATAAAGGCTTGCCGTTCCTGGGCATCGGACTGCACCAGCAGACGGCCATCGGCATCGAGCCACTCGACGCCGTGCATGCAGTGCAGAGCATTCCCCGCGTCATCCCAGCCGGCGGGATAGGCACGGCCGAAGCGGTAAAGCAGATCCTGCGTCTCATCGAAGGGCAGGTCGCTGGCGCCGACCTCCATCACCAGCAGCACGATATCGACGTCGAAGAAGAAATGCAGGCAGAGGTTGTGCACATCCAGCACACGCGGCTCCGCGCCGGGCTGGGTAGTTACGCGGACCCTGGCGATATCCTTGCGGCGGAAGATGCGGCGCTGGCCGGCGCCGAACAGGAAGCGCTGCACATAAGGCAGGAAGCTGACGAATTCGGTGTAGTAGCGCTCCTGGAAGGCAGGGCTGGCCTGCTGCGCGGAAGTAACCTCCCGCCATGGCGAGTGGGTGCCCAGAAGCTCCCAAGGCCGCGCATGCGCGCGCTCCGCCCCATCGGGCGGCATCAGCCGCAACGGCCATAAAAGAACCTGCCTGACATGCTGGACACGCGGGGATTGGGCGCTCATGCAATGCAGTATAGCCGAGCCCGTGTCACACCCTGGGGTCACACCCCAACTGTGACACGAGCCCATCTATTGCACGGCAGAGGCCGTGTCACACTTGGGGTGTGACCCCAAGGTGTGACACGAGGTCAGCCGTCGTTGAGGAGGGTGTCGTTTTCGATGCGGGCGCTGCAGGCGCGTACCAGTTGCTTGATGGCCCAGGCGGCCAGTTGCTCGCTGCTCATGCCGAGGTGGCGGCTGGCGATGGCCTGCATCAGGGGGATGGAGGCAAATAGCGGCACGACGTCGGCGACCGGCATGCTTTGGCGCTCGAGCAGCAGGAATTTGAGCAGTACCTTGACTGCATATTCCGCGTTGCGCTTGGGGTCGGCGGACAGGAAATCGAGGCGGCGGCGGGCGCGCGACAATGCGGCTTCCACGTCTTCGAATACGGCGCCGTGGCCGGGGATCACGACCTTCACGTCGAGGCCTGCAATCACGTCCAGGGTGGCCGCCGCTTCGGCAAAGCCTTCGTCGCCTTCCAGCTCGGGGAAGATCACGCCGAAGCCGTTCTGCCACAGCGCGTCGGCCGATACCAGCACTTTCTCAAATGGGCAGTAGAAGATCACGGAGTGGGCGTGGTGGCCCGGTGCGCCCAGCACCTGCCATTCGAGGTCGCCCAGCGTCAGGGTTTCGCCGGCACTAATCACGCCGTCGATGGAAAAGCGTTCGCATTGCTGGCCGGTGGCCTTGAAACTGAGCGCGTCCTCGTCCCAGTGCCGCACTTTGTCCGCTTCCGGCTCGGGAATGAATGTGTCGCAGCCGAAATGCGCTTGCAGCGCAGCATTTCCGCCGCAGTGGTCGGAATGCAGGTGCGTCGTGTACAGGCGGTCCAGGCGGCGGCCGTGCAGGGCGTGCCGTACTAGGTCGAGCGTCTGCTGCTTGTGCGCGACGTAGCCGCTGTCGATCATGGCCGCGTCGTGGCGTCCCAACAGCAGCACATTATTGGAAGAGAGCCAGCCGCGTTCGAAAACGTGGATGGATGGGTGTAGCTTCATTGCGTCAGTCAAAGTCGATCAGTTGCTCGCGGCGGCGCAGTTCAGCCCACACGGCGCGCTTGTATGCGTCGTCGGCACGCGACCAGGCGACGATTTCGTCAATCGTGCGCAGGCAACCTTCGCAAAAACCGGTGTCCTGGTTCATTTTGCACAGGCTGATGCAGGGGGAAGGCACGGGTGTAGCCAGTTCCGGTGCGCCTGGCGGCAGTTCAGTACTCATGGCCGACATTTTACCGCAGTGCGGCAAAAATGCCCGGAATGGCCGTATACTGAGGGGGCACCAGAACAATAAGG
>JBCNOX010000086.1:0-13280 GCA_039593645.1 Pseudoduganella sp. | reverse complement strand
GCGAAGATTTCCACCAGGGCCAGCTCCGCCTTGTACAGCTCCCAGTTGGAGGTCATGAAGCCGCCGTCCTTGTTGGAGTCGGAGTAGCCCAGCATGACTTCCTGGATCTGGCCCTGCTTGGCGATCAGCTTCTGCACCATCGGCACCGCCATCAGCGCTTCCATGATGCCGGCGGCGCGCTGCAGGTCGGGGATGGTTTCGAACAGCGGAATCACCATCAGGTCCGAGGTGTGTTCGCCGTCGGCGCTCTGGCGCAGCAGGCCGGTTTCCTGCTGCAGCACGAACACTTCCAGCAGGTCGGACACGGTCTCGGTGTGAGAGATGATGTAGTTGCGGATGGCGCGCTTGCCGTAACGCTGGCGGATCTCGCGCGCGGTGCGCAGGATGGTCAGCTCGGACGTGGTTTCGTCCGAATACTCGATGTAGGGCGAATACAGCAGGCGTGGTTGCGCTAACTCCGCCAGCAGCAGTTTGACCTTGGCATCTTCGTCGAGCGACGCGTAGTCGGCCTGCACGCCGGCCTTGGCGAACAATTCCGCCAGCACGCGCTCGTGGATGTCGGACGACTGGCGCATGTCCAGCGACGCAAGGTGGAAGCCGAAGATGTCGGCGGCACGCTTCAGGGTAGTCAGGCGCGGGCGGGCCAGCATGGAACCGTGGTTGGCGTCCAGCGATTCGATCAGCACCTGCAGGTCGGCCGAGAAATCCGCCGGGCATGGGTAAGGCTCGGCGTGGCCGACTTCCTTGCGCAGGATATTGGTCGCTCCCAGGGCGCGCGCGGTGCTGGCCAGGCGGGCGTACATGCCGATCAGGGCGCGGCGGTAAGGCTCGTCGCTGCGGTGGTCGGAAGTGTCGGTCGAAGCGTCGGACAGCGCTTGCAGCGCAGGCGAGCAGCCAACCATCAGGGTCGATACCGACAGCTCGGCGCCCAGCGCGTGGGTTTCGTCGAGGTAGAAGTCGAGGATCGTGGTGGCCTGGCGCTCCAGCGCGTGCTGCATGGTGCCGGCGTTGACGTTCGGGTTGCCGTCGCGGTCACCGCCGATCCAGCTGCCCATCTGCACATACGGCGCGTCGATCGCGGCCGGTGCGCAGCCATAGTGCTCGGCGATCTCGGTTTCGATGTCGTCGTACAGGGCTGGCAGTTCGCGCAGGAAGGTGATGCGGTAGTAGGACAGGGCGTTGTCGATTTCGTCGGCCACGGTCAGCTTGGAGTAGCGCAGCATGCGGGTCTGCCACAGCGTCGCGATGCGGGCGCGCAGCATGTGCAGGTTGGCGGCGCGTTCCTTCGGCGTCAGCGGCAGGTCGCGCTGGGCCAGCAGGCGGGCGATATCGTGTTCCGCGTCCAGGATGGACTTGCGCTGCACCTCGGTCGGGTGGGCGGTCAGGACGGGGCTGATCAGGGCTTCCTTGAAGAAGCTGGTAACGGTGTCCAGTTCGACGCCGGATTCTTTCAGCTTGTCGAGTGCAAAGCTGATGCTGCCTTTTTGCGGTGCCGAACCGGCCAACAGGTGGGCGCGGCGGCGGCGGATGTGGTGCTGGTCTTCCGCAATATTGGCCAGGTGGGAGAAGTAGGAGAAGGCGCGCACCACCGTAATGGTCTGTTCGCGTGTCAGGATCTTCAGCATGCCGTCCAGTTCCTTGGCGGCGCCGGCGTCGGCTTCACGGCGGAAGCGGACCGCGGTCTGACGAATGGTTTCTACGACGGCGAATACTTCCTCTCCTTCCTGTTCCCGCAGGACGTCGCCCAACAGGCGGCCCAGCAGTCGGATGTCTTCTTTCAACGGCGCGTCTTTATCGGCGCTCTGGTTTGCTTCGTCTGTTGCACTTACTTGATTTGCCATAGTTAATCAGTCAAAAGATAAGAATGGTCGTGCAAAAGGCTTGTGGCCGCAGTCTGCATAGGGGCGCGCATGCTAGAATTTGTGGTCCCGATCATGCGCAAGAAACTGGTGAACGCCGGTTTGGCGCTAGCAACAGCGAAAGAACTGGTTTTGAATACTCCTGAAATGGCCCAACAGCTCCCTTCCAAATTGGTGATCGCTTCGCGCGAAAGCCGCCTCGCCATGTGGCAGGCCGAACATGTCCGCGCTCGCTTGTCTCAATTATATCCGCAGTGCAGCATTGAGATCCTGGGCATGACAACCCGCGGCGACCAGATCCTCGATCGGGCGCTGTCAAAGGTGGGCGGCAAGGGGCTGTTCGTGAAGGAACTGGAAGTGGCGATGGAGGAGGGCCGTGCCGATCTGGCGGTGCATTCGCTGAAGGATGTGCCGATGGAACTGCCGCAAGGTTTCGCGCTGGCGGCGGTGCTGGAGCGCGAAGACCCGCGCGATGCCTTCGTTTCCAACGATTACGCCTCGCTGGCGGACCTGCCGGCCGGCGCCGTGGTCGGCACCAGCAGCCTGCGCCGCCAGGCACTGATTTCGGCGCGCTATCCGCACCTGGTGATCAAGCCTTTGCGCGGCAACCTGGATACCCGCCTGGGCAAGCTGGATCGGGGCGATTACGCGGCCATCATCCTGGCCGCCGCCGGCCTGAAACGCCTTGGCCTGCCGCAGCGCATCAAATCGCTGCTGGCGCCGGAAGATTCGCTGCCGGCCGCAGGGCAGGGGGCAATGGCGATCGAAATCGCCGAGCGCAGCGACGGCCTGGACCTGAAAGCCATCCTGGCGCCGCTGAACGACCTGCCGACCGCGCAGGCGGTGGCGGCTGAACGCAAGGTATCCAAAGTGTTCGGCGGCTCCTGCCAGGTGCCGCTGGCTGCCTTCGCCACCGTTGACGGCGGCCAGATGCACTTGCGCGCCATGGTCGCCACGCCGGACGGCACCCGTGTCGCCCGCGCCGAGGTCACCGGCGCCGCTACCGATGCCGAAGCGCTGGGCGCCAACGTCGCCGAGCAGCTGCGCACCCAGGACGCCGAGGCGATCCTCGCCGTCTGCATGGCCGAACAAGCGGAAGCCATGAACCCCAACGCCGCCCCGAACGCAGGTGCCTGACCCTGCGGGTCAGGCACCGGTTTACCGGTTTTGATGCCGCGTCCAGTCATCCTCACCCGCCCGATCGCGCAGGCCGAGCCTTTGGCCAGCCGCATCCGCGCCCTCGGCCGCGAGGTTGAGGTGCTGCCGCTGCTGGAAATCAGCCCGCTGCCGGACCAGGCGCCACTGCGCGATGCGCTGGCCGGCCTGGCGCGCTACCAGCTGGTCGCTTTCGTGTCGCCAAATGCAATCGATGCAGCCTTCGCCCACATTCCTGCCTGGCCAGGCGGCCTGCAGGCCGCCGTCGTGGGCGAGGCCAGCCGGCTGGCGCTGATCGCCAAGGGCGTCCCGGCCAGCCAGATTGCCAGTCCCGCCGACCCGGCCCTGAGCGACACCGAACACCTGCTGCAGGCCCTCGACCTGGCGGCCCTGCGCGGCGCCAAGGTGCTGATCGTGCGCGGCGAATCGGGCCGCGAACTGATGGCCGATTCCTTCCGCGCAGCCGGCGCCGAGGTCACCGTGCTGCCGGCCTACCGCCGGGCCGTGCCCCAGTTGACGCCGGTGCTGGCGACGCGCCTGACAGCCTTGGCTGCCACGCCGGCAGACTGGATCATCACCAGTTCCGAAGCCCTGCGTGGCCTTGTCGGGCTGCTAAAAGAATTAAACAAGTTGACAATCGTTGCATCTTTGCAACACCATCACCTGATCGTCCCCCATTCCCGCATTGCCGAAACGGCAAGGGACTTGGGTTTCCCGAATGTGACTCTCACAGGATCAGGCGACGAACGGGTGCTCGCCGCGTTACAATCACGTCCATGAACGATTTGCCTAACCAAACTGATAACAAAGACGTCCCGCCAAATCAGCCAACTGCGCCGGCCGTCGAAACTCCCAATACCGCTTCCACCGCGCCAGCAACCCCGCCGGCACAGGAGCGCGATGCCTTTCGCCAGCCGCTGACCATCGCCGTTGTGGTGCTCGGCATCCTGCTGGCCGCGCAAGCCTTCTACTCGAAGAACCAGGTATTCCGCCTGCGTGAAGAGATGGCGCGCCGCCTGCAGCAGGGCGATTCGCTGAACGCGCAGACCAGCCAGCTGGCGAAGAGCGTCCAGGAAACGACCAAGGAAATCCAGCTCAAGGTCGGGGTGCTGGAAAACCGCCAGCAGGAAGCCCAGGCGCAGCAGCTCGCGCTGGAGCAGCTGTACCAGGACATGTCGAAGAACCGCGACGAGTGGGCGCTGGCCGAGATCGA
Source organism: Pseudoduganella sp. (assembly GCA_039593645.1). Taxonomy (GTDB): domain Bacteria; phylum Pseudomonadota; class Gammaproteobacteria; order Burkholderiales; family Burkholderiaceae_D; genus Rugamonas. Next base: position 9,053 of record JBCNOX010000086.1, on the reverse strand, counting down.
GCAAGTGCTGTCCACCGCCAGCCAGCAGCTGCAACTGGCCGGCAACGTGCCGGGCGCGCTGATCGCGCTGCAGAATGCCGACCGCAGCCTGTCCCGCTCCGACAAGCCGCAATTCATCACTATCCGCCGCGCCATCGCCAAGGACATCGAGCGCCTGAAGGCGCTGCCTAACGTCGACAACGTGGGCCTGGCCGTGCGCCTGGATAACGTGATCGCCCAGGTCGATGGCCTGCCGATGCTGTCCGACGCCAAGCCAACCCCGCCGGCTCCGCCCGAGCGCAAGCAGCATGCGCCAGCGCCGGCCAAGGCCAAAGGCAAGGGCGCAGCGGCCAAGGACGTTGCTTCCGCGCCGGCTGAAGATGAGGACAGCTGGGGCAACCGCCTGAAGACCGTATGGCAGGACTGGAGCAGCGATATGTGGTCGGAAGTGTCGACCCTGATCCGCGTGCGCCGCGTCGACACGCCGGACGCCATCATGCTGGCGCCGGAAGAAGCCTACTTCCTGCGCGAAAACCTGAAACTGCGCCTGCTGAATGCGCGCATGGCCCTGCTGTCCCGTAACGAAGCCGCCTTCCGCGCCGACCTGCTGGCCGCGCAGGAATCGCTGGCCCGCTACTTCGACACCAGGACCGCGCAGACCAAGACCGCACAGCAACTGCTGCGCCAACTGCAGGGCAGCAACCTGCAGATCGAAATGCCGACGCTGGCCGACAGCCTGAACGCGGTGCGTAACTACAAGGCGAAGCCATAATGCGTCTCTTTATCTGGCTCGTTGTAATGATGGCTGCGGCCATCGGTATCGCCGTGACGGCACGCTTCAACCCAGGCAACGTGGTGCTGTTCTACCCGCCATACCGCGTCGACCTGTCGCTCAACTTCTTCATGGTGCTGCTGGTTGCAGCCTTCCTGCTGGTGCATTTCCTGGTGCGTGCCTTCAACGCCACCGTCGACATGCCGCGCAAGGTCGCTGCCTACCGCCAGAACAAGCGTGAGCGCGACGGCAACAAGGGCTTGCGCGACGCACTGAAAGCCCTGTTCGAAGGCCGCTTCGGCCACGCCGAAAAGGCCGCGCTGCGGGCCGCCGAACTGCCTGAAAACGCCGGCGTCGCCGCCCTGATCGGCGCCCGCGCAGCGCACCGCATGCGCCAGCAGGCCCGCCGCGACCAGTGGCTGGCCCGCATCGCCAGCGACAACAGCATGAAAACCGCGCGCCTGATGACCATGACCGAACTGCTGGTCGACGACCACCAGCCAGAAGCGGCGCTGGAAGCCGTGCGCGAACTGAATGCCAGCGGCACCCGTCATATCCACGCCCTGCAATGGTCGTTGAAGGCCGAGCAGCAAGCCAAGAACTGGCCGGAAGTGTTGCGCCTGGTGCGCCTGCTGGACAAGCACAAGGCTCTGCATCCGGCACTGTCGGCGCGCCTGCGCGAACTGGCGTATGACGACCTGCTGTCCGACAGCTCGCACGACGCCGAATCGCTGCAGCGTGTGTGGAGCACCATCCCGACCGTCGACCGCCTCAAGCCCTACGTCGCCTGCCGCGCCGCCACCGCCCTGAATGCGCGCGGCCTGCACGACGAAGCGCGCGTGGTATGCGAAGAATCGCTGGCTGCCAATTGGGACGAACGCGTGCTGCGCGCCTACCGCGACGCCGCCGCGCCGGTCGGTTCCGCGGCGCTGCTGGTGCAGATCGAACACTGCGAAGGCTGGGTGCGCGAGCGCCCGAACGACGCCGAACTGGCGCTGACCCTGGGTTCCCTGTGCCTGAAGCAGAAGTTGTGGGGCAAGGCCCAGCGCTACCTGGAGCAGGCCCTGTCCGATGCCTCCGAATCGCGCATGGTGCGCGAATCCCACCTCAAGCTGGCGCAGTTGCATGAAGCGCTGTCCCAGCCGGAAGAAGCGGCGAACCACTATCGCCAGTGCGCCTTGGCAACTATCCTGTGACGGTGCTGCGCCGCACAAGCGGCGCGCACTTCGCTATAATTGCAAGGTTAGACTGTTCAAAAAAGCATTAACCCGAGGAAAAACATGAGCCTGAACAAAGTACCGGCCGGTAAAGACCTGCCGAACGATTTCAACGTGATTATCGAGATCCCGATGAACGCGGATCCAATCAAGTACGAAGTGGACAAGGAATCCGGCGCCATCTTCGTCGACCGTTTCATGGGCACCGCCATGCATTACCCATGCAACTACGGCTACATCCCTAACACCCTGTCCAACGACGGCGACCCGGTCGACGTGCTGGTGATCACCCCATTCCCGCTGATCCCCGGCGTGGTGGTGCGTTGCCGCGCCATCGGCGTGCTGAAAATGACCGACGAATCCGGCGAAGACGCGAAAGTGCTGGCCGTTCCGGTCGATAAGATCCTGCCGATCTACAAGCACTGGCAAAAACCGGAAGACCTGCAAGACCTGCGCCTGCAGCAGATCCAGCACTTCTTCGAGCATTACAAAGACCTGGAGCCAGGCAAGTGGGTCAAGGTTGACGGCTGGCACGGTCCGGAAGAAGCCAAGAAAGAAATCATGAACGGCGTAGCACAAGCCGCGAAACAAGAAGGCTGATAACAGGCCTGATTGAAGAAAGCGCCCTGCGGGGCGCTTTTTTTGTATAGTCGTTTGCGTGGACCCTTGCAGGGAGGACGCAAAATGGAAGGATCATTGTCGATCTGGGCGAAGACCGCCCCCATCGCCGCGATGCCGGAACTGAGCGGCGAACTGCAGGCAGACGTCTGCATCATCGGAGGCGGCATTGCTGGCCTCAGCACCGCATACCTGCTGTCGCTGGAAGGGCGGCGCGTGGTATTGCTGGAAGCGCGCCAACTGGGCAGCGGGGAAACCGGCCGCACCACCGCGCACCTGATGCCGCCGGATGAGTGGTATCACTGCATCGAGCATGATTTCGGCTCAGTCAACGCGAGGCTGGTGGCCGCCGGACAGATGGCGGCCATCGACCAGGTGGAGTCGATCGTCGCGAGCGAAGGACTCGATTGCGAGTTCGAGCGGCTCGACGGCTACCTGTATTCCGCCATTGACGATCCGGAAGAGATGCGGCGCGAATGCGAGGCCGCCACGCGTGCTGGAATAGAAGCCGAGCTGCTGCCCCAGGTGCCGGGACTGCCGTTTGAAAGCGGGTCGTGCGTGCGCTACGCCCGGCTGGCGCAATTCCATCCGCTGAAATACCTGGATGGGCTGGCAGATTGCATCCGCCGGCGCGACGGCCGCATGTTCTGCGGCAGCCGCGCGGCTGGCATCGACCGGGTCGGCGACAAGCTGCAAGTGAGTACTGCCCACGGCCGCGTGGTGGCCAACGCCGTGGTGGTGGCGACCAACACCCCGTTCAATAACCGCGTGGTCCTGCATACCAAGCAGAATGGCTATCGCACCTATGTGATCGGGGTGGAAGTACCGCAGGGTTCTTTGCCGCACATGCTGTTGTGGGATACCGGCGACCCTTACTACTACGTGCGGCTTGAATCGAGCGGCGCCAGTCCGGGGCATGAAGTGCTGATTGTCGGCGGTTGCGACCACAAGGTGGGGCAGGACGATGACCCGCGTCACCGCCACGACCAGCTGGAAGCATGGACGCGCGAGCATTTCCCGATGGCGGGTGCGGTCACCTTGCGCTGGTCCGGGGAAGTGATGGAGCCGGCGGACGGCCTGCCGTTCCACGGCCGCAATCCGGCGGACGACAGCCAGGTGTATGTGATCAGCGGCGATTCCGGAACCGGCATGACGAACTGCACCCTCGGCGCCATGACCGTGCGCGACCTGATCATGGGGCGCGAAAATCCGTGGGCCGAGTTGTACGATCCGGCGCGCAAGCCATACCACGGCATGCGGGAATTCGTGCAGGAGCAGCTCAATACATTGGCGCGGTACGGCGATTGGCTGCGTGGCGGCGAAGTGGAATCGGCGGTGGAGATCGCGCCGGGCCAAGGCGCCATCCTGAATCGCGGCGCCAAAAAACTGGCGGTGTATCGCGACGACGATGGCGGCTTGCATGCCGTGTCGGCCGCCTGCACCCACCTGGGCTGCGCAGTGAGCTGGAATCCTGCCGAGCGATCCTGGGACTGCCCCTGCCACGGCTCGCGCTTTGCCGCGGACGGCGCGGTATTGCACGGTCCGGCCAATACAGCGCTGGCGGCGGAAGACCTGGACGATGACGAAGCGGGCATCCAGCCGGTGCCGGGCCAGCACGGCAGCAGCCATCGCCCGCCACGCTAGCGGCGGAAAGGCGTGTGCTCGTTCAGCTCATCGAGGTAGTCGTCGATGCCGCCTGTCTCGCGCTCCAGGAAGCGCTCTACCGCGTCGCTGAAGGCCGGGTGCGCGAGCCAGTGGGCGGACCAGGTCTTCTGCGGCAGGAAGCCGCGCGCCATCTTGTGCTCGCCCTGCGCGCCGCCTTCGAAGGTCTTGATGCGGTGGGCGATGCAGAATTCCAGGGGCTGGTAATAGGCGGTCTCGAAATGCAGGCAGGGGATGTGCTCCACCGCGCCCCAATAGCGGCCATATAGCGTGTCTTCGGTGTGGATCACCAGCGACGAGGCGACCGGCTGGCCGTCGCGCTCGGCGAGTATTAGCAACAGGTTTTGCGGCATGGTGCGGGCCAGGCGCAGCCAGAAATCCAGGTTCAGGTAAGGCGAGGAACGATGCTCGGCGTAGGTATTGCTGTAGCAGCGGTGGAACAACCGCCAGTCCTGCTCGCTCGTTTCATGGCCGCGCAACTGGCGCATGGTGATGCCGGCTTCCCTTACCTTGCGGCGTTCGGCGCGGATGTTCTTGCGCTTCTTGTGCTCGAGCGTGTCCAGGAACTGGTCGAAGTTTTCGTAGCCCTGGTTGAGCCAGTGGAATTGCACGCCGGTGCGCAGCATGAAGCCCGCCGCGCGCAACTGTTCCGCTTCATCCTCTGGCGGGTAGAGGATGTGGGTGGAGGACATGCCGGCTACGCCTTGCTGCTCGCACAGGAAGGCCAGCAGGGCCGCGCGAGCCTGCGCATCGCGCGCCAGCAGGCGCGGGCCGGTCACAGGCGTGAAGGGGATGGCGGAGAGCAGCTTCGGGTAATACTCGATGCCGTTGCGGTGATAGGCATCGGCCCAGGCCCAGTCGAAAACGTATTCGCCGTAGGAGTGCGATTTGACGTAGAGCGGCATGGCGGCGGCCAGGCTGTCTCCCAGCCAAACGGCCAGGAATTGCGGCTGCCACCCGGTTTCCGCACACGCACTGCCTGATTCGTGCAGAGCATGCAGGAAGGCGTGCGACAGGAAGGGATTGCCGGCCGCCAGGCGATCCCATTGAACTGGATCGACCTCGGCAAGCGAAGAAAGGACGCTGGTACGGTATTCCATCGGGCCATTCTAACGAATAACGGCCGAGCTCGTGTCCCACCATGGGGTCACACCCCAAATGGGACACGGGCTCGGCCGTACGCGCGTGCGGGGGCAATGTTAAAATCTTCGCCATCACCTTTGGCCTTATCGAGCTATGTCGCATTCCTTCCATAATTTGTACAACCATGATTTTGCCCGCGTTGCGGTCGGCGTGCCGCGTTGCCGGGTGGCTGATCCGCTGTTTAATGCGGCGCAGACGATCGAATTGGCGGAGGAGGCGGCGGCGAAAGGGGCTGTGCTGGTGGCGTTCCCCGAGCTGGGGCTGTCGGCTTATTCCTGCGACGACCTGTTCCACCAGCGCGCGCTGCTGGATGGCGTGCTGCAGGCGCTGGCTGTTGTCGTCGAGGCTTCGAGCCGCATTCCGACCGCGATGGTGGTGGGCGCGCCGCTGCGGGTCGACCACCAGTTGTTCAACTGCGCGATCGTGGTGTCGGGCGGCGTGATTCGCGGCGTGGTGCCGAAGTCGTACCTGCCGAACTATGGCGAGTTCTATGAGGCGCGCCAGTTCAGCGCTGCCGATGAGGCGTTTTCCACCGAGATCTCGCTGCTTGGCCAGCAAGTGCCGTTTGGTGCGAACCAGCTGTTCGAGCTGGAGAACCTGCCTCTGTTTAAATTCCATATCGAGATCTGCGAGGACGTGTGGGTGCCGATTCCGCCTTCGTCCTTTGCTGCGCTGGCCGGGGCGACCGTGCTGGTCAACCTGTCGGCTTCGAATATCCTGGTCGGCAAGGCCGATTACCGCCGCCAGCTTGTCGGCCAGCAGTCGGCGCGCTGCATCGCGGCTTACCTGTATACCTCGGCCGGGCGTGGCGAATCGACTACCGACCTGGCCTGGGATGGCCAGGCGCTGATTTACGAGAACGGCGAAATGCTGGCCGAGTCGGAGCGCTTCGCCGAAGAATCGCACATCATCTTTGCCGACGTCGACCTGGAACGCCTGTCGCGCGAGCGCATGCGCACCACGACGTTCGGCCATTCGAGCCGCCGCCACAAGGCTGAAGTGGCGCAGTTCCGCACCACGCGCTTCCCGGTCGAATTGCCTTCACACCGGGTGCTGCCGCTGGAGCGCAATGTGGCGCGCTTCCCGTATGTGCCGTCCAATCCGCAGCTGCGCGACAAGCGCTGCAACGAGGTCTATCACATCCAGGTCAGCGCGCTGGTACAGCGCCTGTCTTCGTCGGGCATCAAGAAGGTGGTGATCGGCGTGTCGGGCGGCCTGGATTCGACCCATGCGCTGCTGGTCTGCGCCAAGGCCATGGACCATCTGGGCCTGCCGCGCACCAATATCATCGCGGCTACGATGCCGGGCTTCGCTACCAGCACCCGCACGCTGGACCAGGCGCGCGCGCTGATGCAGTTCGTCGGCTGTACTGCGCTGGAAGTGGACATCCGCCCAAGCTGCATCCAGATGCTGAAGGATCTCGGCCACCCGTACAGCGAGGGCAAGGAGCAGTACGACATCACCTTCGAGAATGTGCAGGCCGGCGAGCGTACCAACCACCTGTTCCGCATGGCGAACCATCACAACGGCATCGTGATCGGTACCGGTGACCTGAGCGAACTGGCGCTGGGCTGGTGCACCTACGGCGTGGGTGACCATATGTCGCACTACAATGTGAACGCCAGCGTACCGAAGACGCTGATCACCCACCTGGTGCGCTGGGTGGCCGAGAGCAAGCAGTTCGGCGACGTCAATTCGAGCGTGCTGCTGGCGGTGGTGAATACGGAAATCAGTCCCGAGCTGGTGCCGGGCAAGTCCGGCGATGCCGCTCCGGCGCAGGTGACGCAGGACTTTATCGGCCCTTACGAGCTGCAGGACTTCAACCTGTACTACACGCTGCGGTTCGGTTTCGCGCCGGCCAAGGTGGCGTTCCTGGCGTTCCATGCCTGGCGTGACCGCGACGTCGGCCAGTGGCCGGAAGACGAGCACGTGGTGCGCAACCAGTACGAGCTGAAAGACATCAAACACAACCTGGGGATCTTCCTCAAGCGCTTCTTCCAGACGTCCCAGTTCAAGCGCACTTGCGTGCCGAATGCGCCGAAGGTCGGCTCAGGCGGTTCGCTGTCGCCGCGCGGCGACTGGCGTGCTCCGAGCGATTCGGAGGCCGCCGCCTGGCTGGAAAACCTGAAGACCGTGCCTGACGCTTAAATCACTATAAGGAGAACGCAATGAAGCAAATTACCGCCATCATCAAGCCATTCAAGCTGGACGAGGTGCGCGAATCGCTGGCCGAAGTGAACGTGACCGGCCTCACGGTGACCGAGGTGAAAGGCTTCGGCCGCCAGAAGGGCCACACCGAGCTGTATCGCGGCGCGGAATACGTGGTCGATTTCCTGCCGAAGGTGAAGGTGGAAGTGGTGGTGGACGACAGCGTGGTCGATACCGCTGTCGATGCAATCATCAAGGCGGCGCGCACCGGCAAGATCGGCGACGGCAAGATCTTCGTGCAGAACATCGAGCAGGTCATCCGCATCCGTACCGGCGAAACCGGACCCGACGCGGTTTAATCAGGCATAGCGCACGCAGTCGCGGCCAGCGTTTTTGGCCGCATACAAAGCCTGGTCGGCGCGTGCCATCAGCGTGTCCGGCCCGGTGTCTCCCTCGTCCAGGCAGGCGATGCCGATGCTCAACTTGAGCGGCACTGGCTGGCCTTGGTGCCGCACTTTCAGCGCCTGTGCGCCTGCGCGCAAGCGCTCCGCAACGATCTGCGCTTCATGCATTCCTGTTGATGGCAGCAGGATGGCGAATTCCTCGCCGCCCAGCCGGGCCGCCAGGTCGCTGCGCCTGCAGGCGGTAGTGCAGTGGCGGGCGATCGCAACGATCGCCTGGTCGCCGGTGGGGTGCCCAAAGCTGTCGTTGATCGCCTTGAAGTGGTCGATGTCGATCATCAGCAGCGACAGCTTGTGCCCATAGCGCCGCGAGCGTTCAAGTTCCATTTCAGCTCGCACCATGAACTGGCGGCGGTTGGCGATGCCGGTCAGGAAGTCGGTTGTTGCGATTTCGTGCAGTTCCCGGTTGCGGTCGTCGATTGTTTTTTCCAGTTGCAGGCTTTCCACTTCCAGCGCTTCGGCCAGCGCTTTTAACGAGGCGCGCGCGTTGTCGCTCTCGATGCGGAACTGGGCAGCAATGACGAGAATCGTGAGCGCCCCGCGCAGCAGCACGCCGACCTGGATCATGCTGGCCGTGGCTGCGACTGCAGCAAGCAGGTGCCAGGCGGCGTCGATGCCGAACAAGGCGCACAGAATGGCGCGGCCGTTGCGCGGGGCGTGGCGGGACAGGAGTGCGATGGCTGCCAGCAGCAGGGGAAGGCGGACCATCGTGCCGAGGACAATGTGTGTGTTTTCGCCTGCATGGATTGTCCCGCCGTAGAGCAGGGCAGTCGCCAGCAGGAAGGCCATCCACGGCTGCGGCTTGAGCAGCCATGGCGGCGATACCGGCATGTAGCACGCGGCGCCGCGCAGCAACAGCACGGCATTGGCCGCGATCAGCACGTTTGGCAGCATGATCGTCAGCGCTGCCGGCAATTCGCCGCGCATGCCGGCCAGTATCCACGCCACACCCTGGCAAATGGCGGCCAGGCTCCAGTTCGAGCCGGCAGAACGTCCATCGCGTACCGCGTGCAGCCCGATGAAGGCGATGCCGATCGCCAGGCAGGCGATGCC
>JBCNOX010000085.1:0-13333 GCA_039593645.1 Pseudoduganella sp. | reverse complement strand
CGAAGTACACCTTGATCGCATCGCGCAGGCCGGTGGTGAAGCGGCTGTTCTGCATTTCCGAACGCGCCTTGATCAGGTTGTCGCGCAGGATGCCCATGCCCAGGCTGGAATACAGCTCGGTCGACAGGCGGGTGAACACCGCGCGCGTGGCCTGCAGCTTGAACAGGCTCTCGTCGAATTCCTTCTTCTCCGCTTCCACGCGGCGCGCCATATGCGCAATCACCGACTGGTTCTTGCCGCGCAAGCCTTTCAGCTCCAGCAGTTGTTCGACGATGCCGCGCGTGCGCGCCGACAACGCCGCGTACTGGGCGCCGCTCAATGCAGCCAGCTCGTCACCCAGGCGGCGGCGGATGATGTCCTTGCGCGCCGGGATCAGCTCGTTGAACAGGGCGCTTTCCAGCTGCTTCATGCGGCTCTTTTGCACCAGTTCGTGGTCGCCGGTGATCTTGCCAAGCAGCGCCTTTTGCGCCGAGACCGGAAACACCTGGCGCGCATCGAGGCCCAGCATGTGGGCTGCGTGCTCGCGCTGGCGCGCGATGGCTGCTTCGATTTCTTCCTCGGTGCGCAGCGGGTCCCACATCGAGTCGATCTTGTTCAGCACGACCATGCGGCCGGCGCCATTGCCGATATGGGTGCGCCACACTTCGATGTCGCTCTTGGTGACGCCGGTATCGGCGGCCAGGATGAACAGCACCGCATGGGCATGCGGGATCATGTTCAGCGTCAGTTCCGGTTCGGTACCGATCGCGTTCAGGCCCGGGGTATCGAGAATCACCAGGCCCTGCTTCAGCAGCGGGTGCGGGAAATTGATGATGGCGTGGCGCCACTGCGAAATTTCAACCAGGCCGTTGTTGTCCAGCGTGGCGCCCATGTCGGGATCGTTCTCGTCGTACAGGCCGTAGCGCTTGGCTTCTTCCACCGGCACGTGGCGGGTCAGGCTGACCTGCTTGAACACTTCCTGCATGTGCTCCGGCGAATCGAGCTGCAGCGGCAGCACGGTCCAGGCGTGCGGATCGTCGCGGTAGTCGCTGGTCGACAGGTTCTCGGCGCGCGTTTCGATCGGCAGCAGGCGGATGCAGGCCGGGTAGGCGGCGTCGTACATCAGTTCGGTCGGGCACATGGTGGTGCGGCCGGCTGCCGACGGCAGGATGCGCTGGCCGAAGTCGGCAAAGAAGATCGAATTGATCAGCTCGGATTTGCCGCGCGAGAATTCCGCCACAAAAGCCACCGACAGCTTGTCGTCGGCCAGCTTGGATAGCGTTTGCGCCAGGCGCTGTTCGGTCGCGGCGTCGGACAGGTCGGCCTGCACGACCCAGTCACGATAGTTGGCGACAGCGCTCATGACGCCTTGGCGCCATTGGCTGTATTGTTCGAGGTCCCTTACCATTCTGCTCTCGTTATTTCTGGCAATTTACACAATAAAAAGTTGATCGTTGGCCCTGCTTGATCTGGCGCACAGGCGCGCCGCATAAGCGGCAGGGCACACCAGCACGATCATAGACGAAATATGTCTGTTGGAAATACCCTGATTGCCCGTTTACACCGATAAAGTCGCGCAAAGTGCTGCCTCCTTGCACAATTGCCTCGGCCAGCACGTCGCGGATGGCCTGCGCCAGGCGGTCGTAGCGGGCGGCACTGATGCGGTTGGCTGCGGTTTTCGGGTTGATACCGGCGCGGAACAGGCTTTCAGAGCAGTAGATATTGCCCACGCCAACCACGATATCTCCGGCGATCAGCACCTGCTTGATCGCTGCGCTGCGGGTGCGCGTCTGCTCGAACAGCAGCGCGCCGGTAAAGTCCGGGCCGAGCGGCTCCACGCCCAGGCCGCGCAGCAGCAGATGCTCTTCCAGTTCGCCATCCTGCACCGAATGCCACAACACGGCGCCGAAACGGCGCGGGTCGGTCAGGCGCAGCACATGCCTGCCATCGGAACCTTCCACAGTCATGTCGAAATGATCATGCTTTTCGGGGGGGATGCCGGTTGGCAGCACGCGCAGATGGCCACTCATGCCAAGGTGGATGATCAGCGTGCCATGCTCGAATTGCACCAGCAGGTACTTGCCGCGGCGGTCGGTCCCGGCGATACGGCGGCCGGCCAGCAGGGCTGGCAAGTCTTCCGGAAAAGGCCAGCGCAAGCCGTCGCGCCGCAGTGCCACCTCGCGCACGATACGGCCTTCGATATGGGGAGCGACACCGCGGCGGGTGACCTCTACTTCTGGTAATTCAGGCATAAGTCAGGCATAAGGGTAGTTTTCTACAGGTTGGCGTAGAATCAAGTCTTGAGCCCGATTTGCAGGATCTTCCTTTGAAAAACGCATTCGCCATTGTAACTCTGTCGGCCCTCGTGTCCGCCTGCTCAGTCGTGCCAACGGAAAAGGCCGCGCCTGAAGCGCCGCCTTCCGTCGCGCCGCCGGCGCCTGCGCCGGACGCCGTTGCCAAGGCGGCGCCGGCCGATGAAAAGCTGCCCGGCGTCGAACTGACCAGCGATCTGTTCTACAAGCTGACCAAGGCAGAACTCGATTTCAAGCGCGGCCAGTGGCAGAGCGCCTACGTGACCATGATGGTGCTGGCGCAGCAGACGCGCGATCCGCGGCTGGCGCGCCGGGCGTCCGAAATGGCGCTGTCGGCCAAGCAGGGCAATGAAGCGCTGGCGGCAATCCGCCTGTGGCGCGAACTGGCGCCCGATTCCGACGAGGCCGCGCAATACTTCCTCGGCTTTGCGGTGCTGGGCGATGACCTGAGCGAGGCGGAAGCCCTGTTCGCCCAGCGCCTGAAGGCCTCGCAGCCGAATGGCCGTCCGCTGCTGATGTTCCAGATGCAGCAATTCCTGCTGCGCGCGAAGGACAAGGCCGCCGCTTTTGGGCTGATGGAGCGCGTGCTGCAGCCTTACCTGAACACCCAGGAAGCGCACCTGGTGCTGGCGCAAGGCGCCAATGCCGCCGGCGATGCCGAGCGCGCCCGTGCCGAGGCGCAGAAAGCGGTGGCGATCAAGCCCGATTCCGAACTGGCCACGCTGACCATGGCGCAAATGCTGGGCGACCTCGATGGCGCGCAAAAGCTGTTCGCCGACTTCCTGAAAAAATACCCTGATGCGCGCGAAGTGCGTTCGGCCTATGCCCGCCTGCTGGTCGAGCAAAAACAGTATGACCAGGCGCGCGAGCAATTCCTGTTGCTGCTGAAAGAGCAGCCTGACAATCCCAGCACCTTATACGCGCTGGGCATCATGGCCCTGCAGGCCCAGGACAGCAAAGCTGCGGAAGGCTATTTCAAGCGTTATGTGGAGGTGCTCGATGCACAGCCAGATCCTGAACGCGACCCGAACAAGGCGCTGATGCTGCTGGCCCAGATCGCCGAAGAAAAAGGCGACCTTGATGGCGCGCTGGCATGGCTGGACAAGATCGACGGAGACGACGCCCGCAGCACCCTGGCGGCCCGCCTGAAGCGCGCCCACATCACGGCGCGCAAGGGCGATGTCGACGGCGCCCGCGCGCAGTTGAAGGACATTACGCCGGCCGACCAGGCCGAGCAGGTACAGATCCTGCAGACCGAAGGCCAGCTCCTGCGCGACTCCGGCCGCGCGGTGGAAGCCTTCAAGACGCTGCAGGATGGCGTGCTGCGCTTCCCCAACAGCCCGGACCTGATGTACGACTACGCGCTGGCGGCGGAGAAGCTGGGCAAGGTCGAGGCAATGGAAACCGCGCTGCGCAAGGTGATCGAATCGGTGCCCGACAACCACCACGCCTACAATGCCCTTGGCTACTCGCTGGCCGACCGCAATGTGCGCCTGGACGAAGCCTATGAACTGATCGACAAGGCACTGAAGATGGCGCCGGGCGATCCTTACATCATGGACAGCATGGGCTGGGTGCTGTTCCGCATGGGCAAACTGAAAGAAGCCGAGCAATCGCTGCGCAAGGCCTACGCGCTGCGCGGCGATGCTGAAATCGCCGTGCACCTTGGTGAAGTGCTGTGGAAGCAGGGCGACAAGGCTGGCGCCGCCAAGCTGTGGCGCGAAGCGCGCGACAAGGATCCAAAAAACGACGCGCTGCGCAGCACGCTGGCGCGCCTCAACGCAGGAATTTAATGAGCTTCAAGACACTCGCCGCCATTGCCGGCGCGGCTGCCATCCTGTGCGGCTGTGCTACCACGCCATCCGTGCCGCCTTCCGCCGCCGCCGTCGCGCCTTATGCCGACAGCCTGTCCTTGTCGGGCCGCCTGAACGTGCGCTACGTGAAGGACGGCAAGCAGGAGTCCAGCACGGTCAAGTTCGACTGGAGGCAGGACGCGCACAGCACTGACGTGGCGCTGTTCGACCCGTTTGGCAGCAAGGTGGCCACCATCAGCGTCACCCCGCACGGCGCCACGCTGAACCAGGGCGGCAACAAGCCGCCGCTGAGCGCGCCAAGCATTGACGCCCTGAGCGCCCGTGCGCTGGGCTGGGCACTGCCGGTGGCCGGGCTGCGCGGCTGGCTGCAAGGCCATGCCACCGCGGCCGATGGCAAGCCATGGTCGGCCAGTCCCGCCAATAACGAAGTGACGACGCGCGAGGGCTGGCGCCTGCAATATACCGATTGGCAGCCTGGCAGCGCGCCGCCGCGCCCGAGACTCATCGACGCCGAGCACCCGGGCGGTGGCGATGTGCAGCAAATGGCATTGCGGATCGTGATCTCCGAAGAAAAATGACAAGCCTGTTGAATTGCCCGGCCCCGGCCAAGCTGAACCTGTTCCTGCACGTGAATGGCCGCCGCGCCGACGGCTACCATTTGCTGCAGTCGGTCTTCCAGATCATCGACCGCAGCGATACCCTGCATTTTTCGCTGCGCGCAGATGCCGAACTGCACCGCACCAACGATATCCCCGGCGTTCCTGCCGAGCAGGACCTGGTGATCCGCGCCGCCCGCATCCTGCAGGCGGAACTACTGCGCCGCACCGGCGCGCTGCCGCCCGGCGTCAACATCACGGTCGACAAGATCCTGCCCATGGGCGGCGGCCTGGGGGGCGGTTCTTCCGACGCGGCCACCACGTTCATGGCGCTGAACAAGCTGTGGGGCGCCGGCCTGACGCGGGAAGATCTGATGGCGCTGGCCTTGCCGCTGGGCGCCGACGTGCCTTTCTTTATCTTTGGCCAGACCGGCTTTGCCGAAGGCGTGGGCGAACAATTGCAGGCGGTTGATGCGCCGGACTGTTGGTATGTCGTTATCGAACCTGGCGTGGCTTGCCCGACCGCGCAGATTTTTACTTCAGAGCATTTGACAAGGAATACTCCGCCCGTTAAGATGTCGGACTTTTCCAGCTACCACGCAAATCGAAACGATTTGCGGCAGTTCGGAAAGAACGATTTGCAACAAGTGGCGTGCCGCCTATTCCCGCAGGTAGCAGACGCGGTAGAATGGCTGGGCGCTTACGGTGATGCCAGGATGACTGGCTCCGGAGCTTGTGTGTTTGTCGCCCTCCCAAGCGAGGAACAGGCTGACGCGGTGCTTGCGAAAGTGCCAGCCGCCTGGACCGGATGGAAAGCGAAGGCACTGAAACAGCATCCAATCATCGAAAAGTTGTGAAGCGTAAAAAGATTTGGTTTTTCGTGAAATAGGCTATATAATGTCGGCCTACTGACGAAAGACAGTCAGTTAAGAGTAGGGGAATCGCCAAGCTGGTTAAGGCACCGGATTTTGATTCCGGCATACCAAGGTTCGAATCCTTGTTCCCCTGCCACCGTTTTCCCTGGGTCTGTCGAGGCAGCAGTCTCCAGCCAGGGTTAAGACAAAAGCTCCTGCGTGCAGGAGTGCCTCAAGAATTCAACACTACCTCTCGGGACTCCCAATGGCTTACGAAAACCTGATGGTTTTTACCGGCAACGCTAATCCAGCCTTAGCAGAAGGGGTCGCAAAAAATCTCGGCATCCCACTCGGCAAAGCAGTCGTTTCGAAGTTCTCGGACGGCGAAGTCATGGTCGAAATCAACGAAAACGTCCGCGGTAAGGACGTGTTCGTGCTGCAATCGACCTGCGCGCCGACTAACGACAACCTGATGGAACTGATCCTGATGGTCGATGCCCTGAAACGTGCGTCCGCTGGCCGAATCACTGCTGCAATTCCTTACTTTGGCTATGCCCGCCAGGATCGCCGCCCGCGTTCCGCCCGCGTCGCCATTTCGGCAAAAGTGGTTGCCAATATGCTGGAAGAAGCCGGCGTCGAGCGCGTCCTGATCATGGACCTGCACGCTGACCAGATCCAGGGCTTCTTCGATATCCCGGTTGATAATATTTACGCTTCGCCAATCCTGCTGGGCGACCTGCAGAAGAAGGCCGAGCAAGACCTGCTGGTGGTGTCGCCTGACGTCGGCGGCGTGGTGCGTGCCCGTGCGCTGGCCAAGCGCCTCGGCTGCGACCTGGCCATCATCGACAAGCGCCGTCCAAAAGCCAACGTGTCCGAAGTGATGAACATCATCGGCGACGTGGAAGGCCGCAACTGCGTGATCATGGACGACATGGTCGACACCGCAGGCACCCTGGTCAAGGCTGCCGAAGTGCTGAAAGAGCGCGGCGCCAAGAAAGTAACCGCTTACTGCACGCACCCTGTGCTGTCCGGTCCGGCAATCGACCGCATCTCCGGCTCCTCGCTGGACGAGCTGGTGGTGACTGACACCATCCCGCTGTCCGAAGCTGCCAAGGCTTGCGGCAAGATCCGCCAACTGACCTGCGCGCCGCTGCTGGCAGAGACCTTCAAGCGCATCATCAAGGGCGACTCGGTGATCTCGCTGTTCGTCGACTGAAGATTTTCCGGCCGCGGCGCAAGCTGCGGCCGATTTGTTGAAGTGCCCTGGTCGCGGGGCACTTCGTTTATCAACAAGGCGCGAGCCTTGTTTTATTTTTTGGAGTATTCCATGAAAGTTGTAGCATTCAAACGTGATCTGCAAGGTACGGGTGCGAGCCGCCGCCTGCGCAATTCCGGCCAGACCCCTGGCATCATCTACGGTGGCACCGAAGCCCCTGTGACCATCGCCCTGGACCACAACGCCCTGTTCCACGCGCTGAAAAAAGAAGCTTTCCACTCGTCCATCCTGGACATGGAAATCGACGGCAAAGTGGAAAAAGTGCTGCTGCGCGATTTCCAGATGCACGCGTTCAAGCAACTGGTTCTGCACGCTGACTTCCAGCGCGTTGACGCCAACAAGCCACTGCACGTGAAAGTTGCCCTGCACTTCGAAAACGCTGACGTGTCCCCAGCTGTGAAACTGCACGCTGCCACCATCAGCCACGTGGCCAACGAAATCGAAATCTCCTGCCTGCCAGCTGACCTGCCAGAGTTCCTGACCGTTGACCTGTCGAAAATGGACGTCGGCCAGTCGATCCACGCTTCCCAGCTGACCCTGCCGAAGGGCGTGACCATCGTGACCCACGGTTCCGATGCCACCATCGCTACCGCATCCGTGCCAGCCGGCGCTGTTGCTGCTGAAGCCGCTGCTGCCAAAGAGTAATTCTCTTTCGCTGCAATGAAGAACCCCGCCTCGGCGGGGTTTTTTGTTTTCAGGCGCCCGGGCGCGGTTGCGGTGCCGCGGGCGGCACCACGATGGTCTCGTTCAGGCGCATGAACTTGAAGCCGGCCAGGCCATTGTTGGCGCGGGCCTGGGTGCGGGTGACGAAGCCCTCGAACGTTTCCTCGCGCACTTCGGGGGCCGCGGAATGCAGCAAGCGGCGTGTACCCTGGGTATCGAGCACTACCAGGCCAACGTGGGTCACCATGTGCTGGCCCTTGCGCAGCGACACCACCTCCACCATATCGCCTTCGCCCAAGGTGCCGAACTCCTGCAGCGCGCGCGCAACCGGCAGGAAGGCCTCCACCGTGTCCTGCACCGGGATGTCGCGCTGCACGTGATGCTGCGATAGCAGGAATTGCGCGCGGTCGACGCGCATCGCATAGCTGGCGCCGGCGCTGGCATCCCACAGCAGCCAGCGGTTGTTGATGTTCCAGTCCACTTCCATGTAGTGGTTGCGGCTGGCCACGCCGATCACGCCATCCTTGTAGCGGATGCGCTGCAGCGTCCAGAAGAATTCTTCCCACGATGAACTGAGCGCCATCGCATACGTATGCTCGGCGAACACCAGGCAGTCGCTGGCGGACAGGCTGTACATCGGCAGCGTGTCATGCAGCTCGTAGGGAAACTCCCCCAGCAGGTTCAGCTTGTACGGCTGGCCGATATTGCGGCGGCCAATGGCGGCGATGCGCTTGCGCAGGTCGGGCTCGGCGCGCCGCAGTTCGGCGATAAAGGCGCCGGCTTCCTGCGGCGACATCTGGTAAATCTGTTTCGGTTCGGCCGCCGCGGTGAGTGCGGCGGCAAGGACTACGCTGGCGAGAAAGGGCATGTTCAGGCGGTTTTGGTGTTGGAAGGCCAGGTGAAATAAGCCTTCGCGATATAGCCCCAGGGGACGGCAATGATGGCCAGCAGCACGCCAAGGAAAGCGTAAGTCGTGCTTTCCGCCGGCGAACCGACCAGTTCGCCGCGCGACCAGAGCGGGTAGGCGACGATGACCAGCCACATCACCTTGTAGAAGATCTCCAGCAGGATGATCGGCAGCATCTTCACCGGCCGCAGCAGGCCCAGGCCGGCCAGCGTGGCAAAGGCTGTCCACACGGTCCAGGCCATCGCCTTGTTCGGCTCCCACGGGCCGTGGTGGGTCAGGATTTCGGTCCAGGTGGTCTGGCCCAGCATGAAGAACATCAGCCCATACAGCAGGCGCAGCAAGTAAATGTTGATGCACATGACGCCCTCATGCCGCGGATCGCGCTGCCACAGGCGGGCCAGCATCAGCCCACCTCTTTCAGCATGGTTTCGACTTCGGCCAGGCGGCCGTTCATATTGGCCAGCGTGGCCTGCATGGCGGCCAGTGCGGCGGCGTTTTCAGCCTGGGCTGCTGCCGATTTCGCGGCCAGTTCGCGGTAAGCTTCGGCGCTGGCGGCTTCGGCGCGGGCTTTATGCGCGTTGGACCAGTACTTCATGCCGAATACCAGCAGTACGGTGGCCAGCGGCAGGCCCAGGGTCAGCAAATAGATGTGCTCGGACATACGGTCATTCCTCTTCCAGGTTGAGATGTTTGGCGGCCTCCGCGATCGCTGCGGGATCGAGCGTCAGGCAGAAATCCGCCACTTCGAAGTAGTTCAGCGCCTTGCCGTCGCTCGACAGTTCGTGCTTGCTGGTGACCAGCCCGGCGGCCTCCAGCTTGGCAAGGTGCAGGTGCAGCAGCGGGCGGCTGATGCCTACGTCGCGCGCCAACTGGCTGACGTAGTTGCGGCCGTCCGTTTTCAATGCAGCGATGATGCGCAAGCGGTGCGGATTGGCGAGCGCTTCGAGCACTGGTAACAGCTTTTGCATTCCACTCACTTCAGCAGCAGGCGGCAGTTGGCACTGACCGATTCGGTCGCCATTGCGCCTTTTTCACCGCGCGCGGCCTGCATGCACTGGGCGAAGGCTTCTTCCTTGGTCTTGGGGCGGTCGCATTGCTCGGCCAGCCGGGCGTTCTGGGCGATCAGCATCTTGTTTTGCTCGATCAACTGGTCGATGCGGTCCTTGTCCGTCATCGGCGCCTCAGCGGAAAACGCTGGCGCGGCTAGGCCGGCAGCAAGCAGCAGGGTGGTCAGGTATTTCATGGCACGTCCTTTCTGTTTTAAATTAAAGACACGTGTAATAAATATCTTACAGGTGTAGGTTGTTGTCAAGTGTTCTATGCTGGAAGAACAAATTCACCACAGGAGGGCCAGGCGATGAAAGCGCAATGTGCAGGGGTGATGGTGGCGGCGGCGATGTGCGCGGCGCCGGCGATTGCCGCCGACCAGGCGTGGCTGAAGGCCTTCAGCGCCGCCGATGGCGATGGTCTGGCCAGGCTGTACGACGAGGGGGCGGTGCTGTTGCCGCCGGGCGCGCCTGCCGTCACTGGCCGCGCCGCGATCCATGAATTCCTGCTGAAGCAAGCCCAGGGCGCAAACCAGGCCGGCATGGTATTCGGCTTCGCCGGGAAGAGCGTTGGCGGCGCCAGCGGCAACCTTGGCTGGTCGTCAGGTGCTTACACGGTGAAAGACAAGGACGGCACGGTGGTCGAGACCGGAAAGTTCCTGTCGGTGAGCAAGAAGATTAACGGCAAGTGGCTGTACGTGCGCGATGCCTGGAATGCCGACAGTCGACCGCCCAAATAGTTCCGCTGCTTCCTGTGCGCCGGCGCAAAGCGCGTAGCGCCAAAATGTCAACAATGGTGGTCTGCCGACTGCGGGAGACCACCATGGAACAGTTGACCCCGGATGACCGGATCACCGCACAGGAGAAGGCCTTGGATGCTGTCAATTGTGAGCTGGCCTTGCTGCGGCAGCATATGGACGCGCGCTTTGCCAGCATGCAAGCGTCGTTTGACGCACAGCTCGCCAACATGCAGGCATCTACTGACGCGCAATTCGCCAACATGCGTCAATATGTCGATGACGGCTTCGTCAACTGCGTCTCGAAATGCAGATCTATACGCGGGATGAGATCGCCAAAGCGATCGCACCGCTGCAGGCCCAGATCGACGCCTTGTGCAACCATGTAGACCGGATCAGCCGCTGGGGATTTGGCATGATGGCGATGATCCTGCTCGGCGAGGTGGCCTTGCTGGCGCGCGGGATGCTGGGCTGAGGGCGCGGGTATAATCTGCGCTTTTGCACTCGCACCCGCAAGATTATGCCCATCCGCCTGATCGTTGGCCTCGGCAACCCTGGCCCCGACTACGAACAAACCCGCCACAATGCCGGCTTCTGGCTGGTGGACAATCTCGCCAATTCGCTGCCCAATGCGCGCCTGCAGCGCGAGTCGGGCTTCAACGCGATGGTGGCCAAGACCACCATTGGCGGCAACCAGCTCTGGCTGCTGGAACCGCAAACCTATATGAACCGTTCCGGCCAGTCGGTTGGCGCCATTGCGCGCTTCTACAAGATCCAGCCGGACGAAGTGCTGGTGGTCCACGATGAACTGGACTTGCCGCCTGGCGCCGCCAAGCTGAAAAAGGGCGGTTCATCGGGCGGCCATAACGGCTTGAAGGACATTACGTCCGCGCTCGGCACCCAGGACTACTGGCGCCTGCGCATCGGCATCGGCCACCCGCGCACCTTGAACCTGAACCAGCCGGTGGCCGACTTCGTGCTGCACCGCCCGCGCCGCGAAGAGCAATTGCTGATCGAAGAAGCGATCGAAAAGGCGCTGCGCATCATCCCCACTGCCGTCGCCGGCGATTTCACCAAGGCGACAATGGAACTGCACACCAACTAAGCGCTGCTGCCCGGCTGCCGCAGCAGCCGCCACACCATCCCCGCCACCAGCGCCACGCCCAGCACCAGCACACCCCACAGGATCATCAGACGGTTTTGGGCTGCGCTGCTGTCGGCGCTCGCGCGTTTGGCGGCACTGGCCAAGGCTTCAAGCTGTTCCTGGACGGGGCCGGCCGTGGCGCGGTCCAGCGTGCGCAATTCTGCCGGGCTGAAGCCGGGAGCCACCTCATTGATGTCGCGCTGTGCCGGCGCCGCCTTGTCGCGCCCGACGGCCAGCTTGTAAGGCGGCGTGCCGCCGGCGACAAACACCAGCGTGGCCGGGACCCAGCTCAGACGCAGTGCTGGCTTGACCGGTGGTGGCTCGTCGAAGCGCAGCACCCAGCGTTCTCCGATCCAAGATGGCGCCGAGATGTCATTCGACATGCGCGTCTGGCCATCCTTTTCCAGGCGGAAGAACGTGCTACGCACGGCAGGACTGAAGCGCAACTCGCCAGTGCGGCGTACGACGACATAGCTGCCCAGCATGGCCGGCAGCACCAGATTGCCGCTGTCGATCTGCAGCCCGACGTGCCGTGGCGTGACGCCTGCCGGTTTGCTGTATTGCAGGTCGCGCGGGTCGCGGCCCGGCTGCGGTTGCAGCAGCAGCGATTCGATTGGCGCGGTCGACGCCCCGCGCACCGGCGATTGGGCGCTGATGCTGGCGAAGGGCAGCGGTTCGCCGCTGCGCCAGCTCAGGCGCGCATAGCGCATCGGCCGTGGCGCGAACTCCAGCTTGTCGTTGGCCAGGGTTTCAGCGCTGGCATTGGCGAGCCAGCTCAACTCCGCCACACCGACGGCATCCCAATGTTTCAGGTCGTCGCTCGCTTCCAGCCACACCTGGCCGGTATAGGTGTGGCGGCCGGCAGGCAGCGTGAAATGCAGGGCATCGATGGTTGGGGGCTCTTTCATGCCTTCCTGGCGCAGGTCGAGCACCAGTCCTGCCAGGCGTTCCTTTGCGCCAGGCGCTGGCGCACCCTGTTGCGCCGGCAGGCGCACGGAGAGCACGCGGCCGTCGGTTGCGGTGCTGACTTCCAGCCCCGCCAAGGGAACGTCGGGGCGTTCGGCCATCAGCGGGAAAATGCGCACGGGCAGGGCCCGATGCGTGGTGCTGGGCACCGCGTCCGGCTGGCGCAGTGCGAATGGCTGCGGCGTGCCATGCGCATCGAACACCCGCAAATCGTTGAGCGATGCCGAGCGCGCGTTCAGGTAGGCGTCGCGCGGCAACTGCAGCTGCACCACGCTGGGCTTGCCGCTGACCGTCAGAGGAAACACGTGGGTGTAATCCTGCGGCGAATCGCTTGCCGCAGTGGCGGCGACAGCCGCCGCCAGGAGTAGCGCACTCATGCTGCTTCCTTTTCAGTTTCGCCGCCACGGGCGGACGGATAGGGGGCGAGGTAGCCGATGCCAACCATCAGCGCGCCGACACCAAGGAAGGAGACGATGCGTTCAACGCCGCCGACATTGGACAGGTCGATCAGGAACAGCTTGGCCACCACGACGCCGAGCAGCACGGCGCCGGCAATCCACAGCTTGCGCTCTTGCTTGCGTGTCGCGAAGCGCATCAGCAGCAGCGCGGTCACGCTCCACACCAGCGACAGCATCGCTTGCACGAATTGCGATGCGAACAGGTCCTCGAATTGGTAGGGCACGCCGACGTAATGCGAAACAGTGCGCAGCAGCGCAAGGTTGAACCATGCGTAAGCGACCAGTGCCGCGCCGGCCAGCAACTGCGGACGGTATGGCGCGAGCTTGTCCTGCAGCAGGCGGTAGCCGGCGATCGACAGCAGCAGCGCGAAGATGCTGGTCAGGTCGAGCGGATTGGCCAGCGGGATGTAAGGCAGCGGCGCCATGGCGCCGTCCTGCGTCAGGTTCCACACCGCCACCAGCAGCAGCGACCAGCCGCAGCCCAGTGGCAGCAGGACGTCGCGGTACCAGCCGGCTACCGGCTTCACCGGCCAGCCGTCGGCGCGCACGCGGCGCATGATCCAGGCCAGTCCGCCCATCAT
>JBCNOX010000084.1:0-13395 GCA_039593645.1 Pseudoduganella sp. | reverse complement strand
TCCATCGCGGGCAGCAAACGTTACCTGGTGGAGCTGAAAGGCGTCGCCAGCCACGCCGGCACCACGCCCATGACGATGCGCAAGGACGCCGCAGCCGCCGCCGCCGAGATCATCCTGTACGTCGAGCAGCGCTGCTCGCAGGACCAGGAGTCGGCGCTGGTCGGCACCGTTGGCCAGCTGCAGGTGCCGAATGGTTCCACCAACGTGATCCCCGGCGCCTGCACGCTGTCGCTCGATATCCGCGCTGCCAACAACGCCGCGCGCGACGCTGCCGTGGACGACATCCTCGCCCATATCGAAAAAGTGTGCGAAACACGCCACATCACCTGCCAGATTGAACAAACGGTTGCCGCCGATTGTGCGCCGTGCGCCCCGCGCCTGATGGCGCAACTGGCAGCCGCAGTGGAGCGGCACGGCATTCCCGCCTTCCACCTCGCTTCCGGCGCCGGCCACGATGCCATGCTGATGTCGCGCATCACGGACGTCGCCATGCTGTTCACCCGCTGCGGCAACGGCGGCATCAGCCACAACCCGCTGGAAACCATGACAGACGACGATGCCGACCTGTCGGCCCGCATCCTGCTGAGCTTCCTGCGCAACTATAACTAATTCGAGATAGCCAATATGCCCCGGCATATAAGCGGAAAAGGAGACCTTCAACGATATTGGTAAAACAAGCAGCGCGAGGACGCCATATTTGCCCGCCCGGAGAGGCGGGATTTCGGGCGCTAAAAACTAAACGGAGACATAGCAAATGCAATTCCTGGACAACTATTTCAAGCTCGGCGAGCACGGCACCAACGTGCGCACCGAGGTGCTGGCTGGCATTACAACCTTCCTGACGATGGCGTACATCATCTTCGTCAACCCTTCCATCCTCGGCGATGCCGGCATGCCCAAGGACTCGGTCTTTGTGGCCACCTGCGTCGCAGCTGCCGTCGGCACCCTGATCATGGGCCTGTACGCCAACTTCCCTATCGGCCTGGCCCCGGGCATGGGCCTGAACGCCTACTTCGCCTACGGCGTAGTGCAAGGCATGGGCTTCCCATGGCAGGCCGCATTGGGCGCAGTGTTCATTTCCGGCTGCTGCTTCATGATCGTCAGCCTGCTGCGCATTCGCGAGAAGATCATGAACGCGATTCCGCCATCGCTGCGCATTGCCATCCCGGCCGGCGTCGGCCTGTTCCTCGCGCTGATTTCACTGAAGAACGCGGGCATCGTGGTCTCCAGCCCTGCTACCTTCGTCACCATGGGCGACCTGCACAAGCCGGCCCCTGTACTGGCGATCATCGGATTCCTGGTGATCGTTGCCCTGGACCGCCTGCGCGTGACCGGTGCCCTGCTGATCGGCATCATGGCCGTTACCGTACTGAGTTTCTTCTTCGGCGGGAATCACTTCAATGGCATCGTCTCGCTGCCGCCATCGATCGAACCGACCGCGATGAAGCTGGACATCGTCGGCGCCGTGTCGCACGGCCTGTTCACCGTGGTGATGGTGTTTTTCCTGGTCGAACTGTTCGACGCCACCGGCACCCTGATGGGCGTCGCCCAGCGCGCCGGCCTGATGAAAGACGGCAAACTGCCCAAGAACATGAACAAGGCCCTGCTGGCCGATTCCGGCGCCATTATCGCCGGCTCGGTGATGGGCACCTCGAGCACCACCGCCTTCATCGAAAGCGCTGCCGGCGTGCAGGCTGGCGGCCGCACCGGCCTGACTGCGGTCACCATCGCCTGCCTGTTCCTGGCAGCGCTGTTCATCGCCCCGCTGGCTGGCGTGGTCCCGGCATACGCCACCGCACCTGCCCTGTTCTTTGTCGCCTGCCTGATGCTGCGCGAGCTGGCCGAAGTCAACTGGGCCGAGACCACCGAGAGCGTTCCGGCTGTCGTCACCGCGCTGGTCATGCCGTTCACCTATTCGATCGCCAATGGCCTGGCGCTGGGCTTCATCAGCTACGCCGGCCTGAAACTGCTGACCGGTAAGTACAAGGAAGTCAGCGCAATGATCTGGTGTGTTGCAGGCGTTTTCCTGTTCAAAATGATTTACATCCCCGGCTGAAGCAAGGAGTAGCAAAAGATGTCCCAACCGATTCGTTTCTTCTACCAGGGGCGCGTGCAGGAAGTCGATTCCGCCGCCCCCACCCGCACCCTGTTGCAGCACCTGCGGGAAGACCTGCATTGCACCGGCACCAAGGAGGGCTGCGCCGAAGGCGACTGCGGCGCCTGCACCGTGGTGATCGGCTCGCTGGTGGATGGCGAACTGGAAATGCGCAACGTGAACTCGTGCATCCAGTTCCTGCCAACCCTGGACGGCAAGGCAGTCTTCACGGTGGAAGACCTGAAACAGCCGGATGGCAGCCTGCATCCGGTGCAGGAAGCGCTGGTGGAATGCCATGGCTCGCAATGCGGCTTCTGTACTCCAGGTTTTGCCATGTCGCTGTGGAGCCTGTACCTGAAGCAGGAAGGCCAGACAGCCCCGCCGTGCCGCAAAACGATCGATGAGACATTGTCCGGTAACCTGTGCCGCTGCACGGGCTACCGCCCGATTATTGATGCTGCCGCCCGCATGGGCGAGCTGCCGGCAGTCGGCTTCAACCGCGAAGCGCTGAAGGCAGCGCTGCAAGACCTGCAACGAGACACCATGTTCAGCTACACACACGACGGCCAGACTTTCCACGCGCCGCGCACCCTGGCCGAAATGACGGCCCTGCGTGCCACCAACCCGGCCGCCACCATCCTCGCAGGTTCGACCGACGTCGGCCTGTGGGTCACCAAACAGATGCGCAACCTGGGCGACGTGATCTACACACGCCAGGTGCAGGAACTGCACCGCATCGCCACCGTTGGCGGCAAGCTGGAAATCGGCGCCGCTGTGTCGCTGGACGACGCCTACAAGGCCGTGCTGGACCTGTATCCCAACGACTCACTGCACGAACTGTGGCAGCGTTTTGCATCGCAGCCGATCCGCAGCACCGGCACCCTCGGCGGCAGCGTCGCCAACGGTTCGCCGATCGGGGACTCGGCGCCCTGGATGATCGTTCTCGGCGCAGAAATCGTGCTGCGCTCGGATAAAGGCCAGCGCGTACTGCTGTTGCAGGACTTCTACCTCGATTACATGAAGAAGGACTGGCAGCCGGGCGAATTCGTCGAAGCGGTGCGCATTCCCGCGCCGAAAGCAGGCCAGAAATTCCGCACCTACAAACTCGCCAAGCGCTACGACCAGGATATTTCCGCCGTATGCGCCGCCTTCTCGCTCGAACTGGAAAACGGCGTCGTGCGCAACGCGCATATCGCCTACGGCGGCATGGCCGCCACGTCTCGCCGCGCACCGCAGGCCGAAGCCGCCATCAATGGCCAACCATGGAAGGAGGCCACGCTGCGCGCCGGCATGGATGCGCTGGTACGCGACTATACCCCGCTGAGCGACATGCGCGCCTCGGCCAACTACCGCATGCGCACCGCACAAAACCTGCTGCGACGCTTCTGGATGGAGACCAGGCCGGAAGACGCAGTGTCGAACACCTACGTCAACGCTTACGCATTCAAGGAAGGAACCGCTGCATGAACAGCAAGTCCGAACAGTTCATGACGCTCGGCGCCGCCAAGGGCTGGTCTGAAGTCGGCCAGAGCCACCCGCACGAATCGGCCATCCTCCACGTGCTGGGAGAGGCCGTCTATACCGACGACATCCCCGAAGCACAGGGCACACTGCATGCCGCCCTGGGCCTGTCGGCCAAAGCACACGCACGCATCCTGTCGCTCAACCTGGAACCGGTGAAAGCCATGCCGGGCGTGGTCGCCGTCTACACTTACAAGGACATCCCCGGCACCAACGACTGCGGACCGATCATCCACGACGATCCGATCCTCGCCGAGGAGAAGGTGGAATACGTCGGCCAACCGGTGTTCATCGTGGTCGCCGACAAGCACGACAACGCCCGCCGTGCCGCCCGCAAGGCCGATATCCAGTATGAAGAACTGCCGGCCATCCTGACCCCGGAAGCGGCGCGCGATGCCGAATCCTTCGTCGTCCCGCCAATGCGCCTGACGCGCGGCGATGCGCAGGCAGCCTTCGAGCGCTCGCCGAATATCCTGAAAGGCAAGCTGCACGTCGGCGGCCAGGAACAGTTTTACCTGGAAGGCCAGATCTCATATGCCATTCCGAAGGAAGGCAACAGCATGCACGTCTACTGCTCCACCCAGCACCCTACCGAAATGCAGCACGTGGTCTCCCACGCCCTGCACTATCCGTCGCACGCAGTAGTGGTGGAATGCCGCCGCATGGGCGGCGGCTTCGGCGGCAAGGAATCGCAATCGGCACTGTGGGCCGCCTGCGCAGCCGTCAGCGCCGCGCGCCTGAAGCGCCCGGTCAAGCTGCGCGCCGACCGCGACGACGACATGATGGTCACCGGCAAGCGCCACTGCTTCTACTACGAATACGAGATCGGCTACGACGACGAAGGCCTGATCACCGCCGCCAAAGTGCAGATGGTGACCCGCGCCGGCTTCTCCGCCGACCTGTCCGCGCCGGTGGCAACGCGCGCCATCTGCCACTTCGACAACACCTACTACCTGTCGGACGTGGACATCCGCGCCATGGCCGGCAAAACCAACACGCAGTCGAACACCGCCTTCCGCGGCTTCGGCGGCCCGCAAGGCGCAATCGCGATCGAATACATTGTCGATGAAATCGCCCGCAACCTCGGCAAGGATGCGCTGGACGTGCGCAAGCTGAATTTCTACGGCCGCAGCGACGAAGAAGGCCGCAACATCACGCAGTACGGCCAGAAGGTGAAGGACAACGTGATCCACGAACTGGTGGCGCAACTGGAAAGCGAGTCCGCCTACCGCAGCCGCCGCGAAGCCATCCGCGTCTTCAACGCCACCAGCCCGGTGCTGAAAAAAGGCCTGGCGCTGACGCCCGTGAAGTTCGGCATCGCCTTCAACGTCACCCACTTCAACCAGGCCGGCGCGCTGGTGCACATCTATGTCGATGGCTCCGTACTGGTGAACCATGGCGGCACCGAAATGGGCCAGGGCATCAACACCAAGGTGTGCCAGGTAGTGGCGCATGAACTGGGCATTCCGCTGTCAAGCGTACGCGCCTCCGCCACGGACACCAGCAAAGTCGCCAATACTTCCGCCACCGCCGCTTCCACCGGCGCCGACTTGAACGGCAAAGCCGCACAGGATGCCGCCCATACGCTGCGCAAGCGCCTGGTGGAATTCGCCGCCAAGTCGTTCGGGGTCGCTGCCGAAGAAATCATCCTCGCCAACGGCACAGTCTTCGCCGGCGAAACGGTGATGCCGTTCGCCGACCTGGTGCAGAAAGCCTATCTGGCCCGCGTGCAGTTGTGGTCCGACGGCTTCTACGCCACGCCCGGCCTGAGCTGGGACCGCGAGACCATGAGCGGCAATCCCTTCGGCTACTACGCCTACGGCGCCTCGGTATCGGAAGTAATCGTCGACACCCTGACCGGCGAATGGAAGCTGCTGAAAGCCGACTGCCTGTACGACGCAGGCAATTCCCTGAACCCGGCCATCGACGTAGGCCAGGTGGAAGGCGCGTTCATGCAAGGTATGGGCTGGTTGACCACGGAAGAACTATGGTGGAACCAGCAGGGTAAGCTGATGACGCACGCCCCATCGACTTACAAGATTCCCGCCATCTCCGACTGCCCGGAAGACTTCAACGTACGCCTGTTCAAGAACCGCAATCCGTTCGACAGCATCCACCGCTCAAAAGCCGTCGGGGAACCGCCGCTGCTATTGCCGTTCTCGGTGTTCCTGGCCATCCGCGACGCAGTGGCATCGGTCG
The DNA here is from genome assembly GCA_039593645.1 of Pseudoduganella sp. Classification (GTDB taxonomy): domain Bacteria; phylum Pseudomonadota; class Gammaproteobacteria; order Burkholderiales; family Burkholderiaceae_D; genus Rugamonas. The sequence goes on along the minus strand of JBCNOX010000084.1, from coordinate 7,580 downwards.
GCAACTACCGCGTCAACCCACCGCTGCGCGCACCAGCCACCGGCGAAGCGATACTCGACGCGGTGGACGCTGTTCGCGCGCTGGCTTAAGCATGACGCTGGCAAGACGCCTTGTCGCTGAAGCCCTTGGCACGGCGCTGCTGCTGGCCGTGGTGGTGGGATCGGCCACCATGGGCGACAGGCTGGCCGGGGGCAATGCAGCCATCGCCCTCTTCACCAACTCTGTCGCCAGCGCTGGCGGCCTTTTAGCCCTGATCCTCGCTTTCGGCGCCATCTCCGGCGCCCACTTCAATCCCGTCGTTACGCTATCGGAAGCCTGGCAAGGCGGCATGAAGTGGAGTGAAGCGCTGCCTTACGCAGCGGTGCAGTTCCTGGGCGCCTTCGCTGGAGTGGCCGCCGCGCATGCAATGTTTGGCGAACCTGTGTTTTCCGCAGCAACTCACGCCAGGACGGGCGCGGCACAATGGTGGAGCGAGTTCGTGGCAACGTTCGGCCTGATCTTCGTCATCAGCGGGTGCGCCCGTAGCCGACCGGCGATTACCCCGTTCGCGGTCGCTGCATACATTCTTTCCGCCTACTGGTTCACCGCATCGAGCTCCTTTGCCAACCCTGCCCTCACCCTGGCGCGGACCGCTACCGATACGGTGGCTGGAATTCGGCTGAGCGATGTATCTGGCTACGTCGCCGCCCAATTGCTTGGCGCAATCGCAGCAACAGTGCTCGTCACATGGCTGCATAGTCCGGCGAAGACGCGTGACGGAATACCCCAGGCGTCACGCCCTGCCAATCCGTGAATGCCCGAATCAAGGAATTGACATCGCGGAAGCCAAAATTCGGGGTCAGGTCTGTCATTTGGACAGGTACGACGCACCTTTGATATTTCTCAGTACTTTCCCAATCAAAAGAAAACACCCGCTGACCAATTGCGTCGTGGCGGGTGCTTTGATTTAGCTCAAATGTGTGGGCTGGCTGTCCAAATGACAGACCTGACCCCGAATTTTAGCCACGCTTGCGCCATTCGATCAGCTCGGCAATTGTCAGGATTGGCATGCTGTGCAACTGGGCGAATTGTTCGATGGCTTCGCCACGCATCATCGTGCCGTCGGGGTTCATCAGCTCGCATAGCACGGCCGATGGCGACAGGCCAGCCAGGCTTGCGAGGTCGACCGAGCCTTCGGTGTGGCCGGCCCGCATCAGTACACCGCCAGGGGTGGCACGCAGCGGGAAGACGTGGCCGGGACGGACCACGTCTTCCGGTCGCGCTCCGGGCGCCACGGCGGCGCGGATGGTCGTGACACGGTCGGCGGCCGAAACGCCGGTAGTCACGCCATGCCGGGCTTCGATCGAGACTGTGAACGGCGTGCCGTATTTGCTGCCGTTTTCGACTGTCATTGGGGGCAGTTCGAGCTCGCGCACCTTCTCGGCAGTAAGGCACAGGCAGACGATGCCGCTGCATTCGCGGATCATCAGGGCCATGGTTTCGACCGTCAACCGGTCGGTGGCGACAATCAGGTCGGCCTCGTTCTCACGGTCGAAATCGTCCAGCAGGATGACCGGAACACCGGCCCGCACGGCTTCCAGCGCCGCGTCGATGCGGGCTTCAAGGTCGGTGCTTTGAAGGTTAAATTCAGGGGACAACATAGGAAACGCTCCTCGCTAAAAGTTAACGAAAAACGCTCCAGGGCAAGCGAATAGGCGCGGTTACCCGTGCCGCCAAACGGACAGGGTACACGCGCGACAGCGCACATCTTCTTTCATCCGGACTATACCGTCGGCCCTGGAGTCTCACCAGGTCTGCTGACCCTGCCCATACCGCCAGACAGGCGCTCGCGGGCTTGAACGTTGCCGTTCTTACCGCCGGTGGGGAATTGCACCCCGCCCCGAAGACGTAATTTTTTTGCCTGCAGGAGGCAGGCGGCGGGATTCTATCAGTCTTTTTGCAAACCGGTAAACCTGGGTCTGACCCATTGGGTCAGACCCTGACTGCCCGGCTGCTAGCGGGTTTAGTTCCAGGCCTTTGACTTTCGACGAAGTTCAACGACGCACAACCGAAACCCGAGGCCCGGAGACCCTGGTTTACCGGTTTTAGCCAACGGTCCCGATAATCGAAACTTCGCGATTCTCCGGCACTTCGTTGTACGACAGCACGTGCAAGCCTGGTGCGAACAAGCGGGCATACCGCGCCAGCAGCGGCCGAATCTGCGGCAGCACCAGCAGCAGCGGTGGCGTGGCCTGCTGCTTCATCTGCTCGCGCGCCACCGGCATATTCACCTGCAATTGCGCCAGCAAATGCGGATCGATCGGGTAGTTGTCCAGCACCACCTTGCCCGACTGGCGCGCCTGGTTCAGGGAACCAAGCAGCATGTTTTCCAGTTCGCCGCCGAGGTTAAAGGCCAGCATCTCGGTCTTCTGCCCGAACAGGCCGGACACAATCTGGCGCCGCAGCGCGCAACGCACCTCGGCCGCCAACAGGATCGGGTCCTTGGTGGTCTCGGAAGAATCGAGCAAAGTCGTGGCAATCGGCACTATATCCTTCAACGATACCGACTCCTGCAGCAGCACCCGGAACACGCGCAGTAATTGGGTGTGCGTCAGAGCTTTGTCCAGCGCACCTGCCAGCTTGGGCGACAGCGCGGTCAGGCGCTCCATCAGCGCGGCCACGTCTTCATGTCGGAACAGCTCCGGCAGATATTCGCGAATCAGTTTCGACACGTGGGTGGCTATGGCGCTTGGCGCCTCCACCACCTGGTAACCCAGGCCCAGTGCATGCGCCTTGTCCTTGGTTTCGATCCAGGTTACCGGCATGCCGTACGCCGGCTCCACGCCGGGGATGCCGTCGATCTGCCCATACACGTTCGGCGAGGGGATTGCCATCAGGCGGTCGGCAAACACTTCGGCCAGGGCGATCGTGGAACCGCCCAGCACCACGGCATACTGGGTTGGTTTCAGCCCAAGGTCATCGCGCACATTAATCTGCGGCAGCACCATCCCCATCGCCTCGGACAGGCTTTGGCGCACGCCGCGCAGGCGCTTGGTCAGCACCTCGCCATGCGCTTTGTCGATCATGCCCACCAGTTTGTAGCCCAGCGAAACCTGCAGCGGCTGCACCACCGGCAGCGACTGCCATTCCAGCTCGGGCACTTTTTCTTCGCGCAGCGCGGCTTCGATGGCGGCAATATTGTCGACCACCGGCGCGCCCTGCCGCTGGTACAGGCGCCAGCCTACATAACCCAGTACCGCCGCGAAGGTCAGGAAACTCAGTTTCGGCATGCCCGGCACCAGGCCGATGATCACCATCACCGCCGCTGCGCTGAACAGCACATTCGGCGATGCCAGCAACTGCTGGCCCACCTGGGATTCGAAGTCAGCACCTTCCGTTTCGGACACGCGGGTCACGATGATCGCCGCCGCAGCCGACAGCAGCAGCGCCGGGATCTGCGCCACCAGGCCGTCACCGATGGTCAGCAGCGCGTACTGCTTGAACGCGTCGCCAAAGCTCATGTCCTGCATCACGGTACCGATGGCGACACCGCCGACGATATTGATGATCAGGATCAGGATCGATGCAATCGCATCGCCGCGCACGAACTTGGCGGCACCGTCCATGGCGCCGTAAAAGTCCGCTTCCGTCGCCACTTCCTTGCGGCGCTGGACCGCCTTTTCCTGGTTGATCAGGCCTGCATTCAGGTCGGCGTCGATCGCCATCTGCTTGCCCGGCAAGGCATCGAGGGTGAAGCGCGCCGACACTTCGGATATGCGCTCGGCGCCCTTGGTCACCACGGCGAAGTTGATGATCATCAGGATCACGAACACCACCATGCCGACCACGTAGTTGCCTCCAATGACCACCTGGCCAAACGCTTCGATCACCTTACCGGCGGCATCGGTGCCCTGGTGGCCGTGCAGCAGCACCACTCGCGTCGAGGCTACGTTCAGCGTCAAGCGCATCAGCGTGGTGGCCAGGATCACCGTCGGGAATACCGAGAAGTCCAGCGGCCGCTTGGCGTTCACGCTGACCAGGATCACGATCAGCGCGAGAACGATATTGAACGTGAACAGGACGTCCAGCAGGATAGGCGGCAATGGCAGGATGATCATCGCCAGGATCGCCAGCAGGAATACCGGCGTGGCGAGTTTGTGGCGACCCGCTTCTGCGAACAAGCCCTTCAGGAAATTCATGTCGTTGCTGCCTCACTCATCGAAGTTGGAACCGGTACCTGCCCCGCTTCCAGCGGATTTGGCTGCGATGGACGGCGGCCTTCGCGGAACGCCTTCAGCTGCAGCACATAATGCAGGACCATGGAAACAGCCTGGTACAACTGCACGGGAATCTGCTGGTTGACCTGGCTGGTATTGTAAATTGCGCGCGCCAACGGCGGCAGCGAAAGCACTTCAACGCCGTGCTCCTGCGCCAGCCGCTTGATATACAGCGCCATCTCGTCGACGCCCTTGGCCAGCACGAACGGCGCTTCGGCGCGCTTCTCGTCATATTTCAGTGCCACCGCATAATGCTCCGGGTTGACGATCACCACGTCGGCGCCGGGCACGATCTTGCGCGCCGCGCGTTCGGCCATTGCACGCTGCAACTGGCGGATGCGCTGGCGCACTTCGGGGCGGCCTTCCTGCGACTTGTATTCTTCCTTCAGCTCCTGCTTGGACATCTTCTGCTGCTCGGCGAAGAAATATGCCTGGGCCGGCACGTCGATGATGGCGAAGATGATGAACACCGCCACCATCGCCATCACCCCATTCAGCATCTGGTTGGCGCCGGAGATCATGGCTTCGTTCAAGCCCAGCCCCTGCAGGCGGGTATATTCGTTGATCGTGCTGGTGCCGATATGCACCAGCACCCAGCCCAGAACCGCCGCCTTGCCGATCGAGACCAGCAGTTCGAAGCCATGCTTTTTCGAGAACAGGCGCCCCAGGTTGGTGACGGGATTGAAGCGCTCGAACTTGGGTTGCAGGTTCTTGGCGCTCATCACCCAGCCGCCCGGCACCATGGCGCCCAGCACGACAAACAGCGGCACCACGAACAGCGGCAGCACCATCTTCACCAGCAGCAGCGCGGAACTGAGCCAGACCGTGCTCATGACATTTTCCAGCGCACCCTCGCCTTCCAGCGGCGCAAACGCCTGATGGAAGATTTCGCGGAAGTCCAGCAGGTAGTCGGGCAGCATGAACACGAACAGCTTGAGCGAAACCAGGATACCGATCGCCGTCGCCAGGTCGCGCGAACGCACCACCTGGCCTTCCTGGCGGGATTTCTTCAGCTTCTGCGCTGAAGCCTTCTCTGACTTGTCGCCGCCGCTGTCGTCAGCCATGTGGCACCATCTGTTGCTGGATCATGTCGAGCACGCGGGTCGACATGCGGATGTAATGCTGCGGAATGAAGCGCACCACCTGGCCCAGCATCAGCAGGCCAAAGATGGTGATCACCGAGAAGCCCAACGCAAACAGGTTCAGCGTCGGCGCCACGCGGTTCAGGAAACCGAATCCAAGCTGCACCACCAGTGCGGAAAACACCACCGGAATCGCCAACAGCATGGCGGCCGAGAAGATCCACGCAACGTTCCAGGCCACTGTCTGCAGCAGCAAGGCCGAATAACCGCCACCCAGCGGCCAGGCCTTGAAGCTTTGCCCGATCACGCCAGCCAGCACCAGGTGGCCGTCAATCGAAAAGAAGATCACGATGGCCAGCATCGACAGCAGCGCCGACACCACGTCGGACGAGGTGCCGTTCAAGGGATCGTTCATTACCGCCATCGAAAAACCGACCTGGCTTGACACCAGGTAACCCAGCACGCCAATCACCGACATCGAAAAATGGAAAGCCAGCCCGATTGCCCCGCCAATCACCGCCTGCTCCAGCGTGACGGCAATGCCCCGCACCGAAATCGGGTCGATGCCCTGCACGATCTGGCCCTGCGTAACAGGCAGCAGGATAATCGCCAGCACCAGCGACACCAGCAGCCGCACCGTGACCGGCACCATCATCTCGCCCAGCACCGGCGCCGCGCTCAGCATGGCCATGCAGCGCACGAAAGGCCACCAGATTGCCGTCAGCCACACCAGGAGGTTTGCCAGGACCTGTTCCATGGCTCGCTACCCGACCAGTGTTGCCGCGCGCTGGAAAATCGAGACGCAATAATCCATCAGGTAGCTGGACATCCAGCGGCCCGTCATGACAATGGCCAACAAGGTGACCAGCAGGCGCGGCAGGAAGCTCAGGGTCTGCTCATTGATTTGCGTGGCGGCCTGCACCAGCGCCACCAGCAGGCCCGCCACCAGCCCTGGCACCACCAGCACCATGACCATGATCATTACGATATGCAGGGCCTCGACGATCAGGTCGACGGCCACGTCCGGCGTCAGCATGTTCCAGTCACCTAAAAGGCCTGTATGCTCGTCACGAGCGTATTGACAGTCAATGTCCAGCCATCCACCAGCACGAACAGCAGCAGCTTGAACGGCAGCGAAATCACCAGCGGCGACAGCATCATCATACCCATTGCCATCAGCACCGACGATACCACCAGGTCGATGATCAGGAACGGAATGAACAGCAGGCAGCCGATCTGGAACGCCGTCTTCAGTTCCGACAGCACGAAGGCCGCCAGCTTGACGGTAAAGGCGTGGTCGGCCGGATTGGTGATCGCATCTTCGCCGGCCAGGTGGGCTATCTGCTTGAGCGAAGCCTTGCTGGTCTGGGCCAGCATGAAGCGCGAAATCGGCTTCTCGGCAATCTTCAGCGCATCCTGCAGGCCGATCTTGTCCTGGTCGTATGGCACGAAGGCATCGCGCCACACCGCGTCGCCGATCGGCTTCATCACCAGCAGGGTCAGGATCAGGGCCACGCCGGTGATGATACGGTTGGGCAAGCCCTGCTGCAGGCCAAGGGCCTGGCGCAGCAGCGACAGCACGATGACGAAGCGGGTAAAGCTGGTCATCATCATCACCATGATGGGCAGCAAGCCCAGCAAGGTCATGATGATCAGGATCTGCATCTTCACCGACAAGTCGGTCTTGGCGCCGGGCACCACCCCGGCCAGCAGGTCCTGGGCCCACGCGGGCGCGCAGGCACATAGCAGCACTGTACCGGCCGCAAGGCCGGGCACCAGGCGGCGCGCGGTCATGGCGCCATCATGTCCAGGTTCAAACCGTCCAGATCGATGACCTTCAGGCCGTAATTTTCGCCGGCCACCACCACTTCGGCACGGCCGATCGCGGTGCCGTTGACCTTGATGGTCAGCGGCTCGCCGGCCAGCATGTCGAGCTCCACCACGCTGTCCGGGCCGATCTGCATCAGGTCCTGCAGCGACAGGCGGGCCGAGCCCACCTCCAGCGTCAGCGTGACGGGGATCTTGCGCATCATGGCCGGCAGGTCACGGCGGCCGGCACGGGGCGCCGGCACATCGCTGAGGTCCTGCGACACCTGGTCGATGATCATTTCCTCCGACATATCGTCCAGCATGGAGTCGTTGTTGCCGTTGGGGTTATTCATCATGTTCATTCGATATCTTCAAAAGAGGTTAAGCAGAGTTTGCCCTTGTGCTCAGTGACCGCAGCTGTAAACAGGCGGGA
>JBCNOX010000083.1:0-13398 GCA_039593645.1 Pseudoduganella sp. | reverse complement strand
GGTCCCACAGCAAGGCCACCATTTCGCCGAAAGCGCGCACCCTGGGGTGCTTTTCGCGCGCCTTGGCCAGCAATTCTTCGATCATCGCATTGAATCGCGATTCGGCCGGCCAGCCATCGAACATGAAGCGCGCCAGGCAGGTTCTGGCATCCCTTACGATGTACTGCCCGCTTGACGCCGCAGCGGCCACGTTGATGCCATTGCGTTCCAGCCGGCCGGCCAAAGCGGCCCGGTGTTCCGGCGTCGCGATGATGATCAGGGCCTCATCCTTGCGAAAACCATCCATCACGAAAGTTTCCAGCGTATCGAGGAATGAATCTTCGCTTTCGTACACTTGCACCACGTGGTCGCAATGCGAAATATGCTGCCAGAATTCCTCTATTGCTGCTTGCTGCTGCATCGACTGCATTCTGTTGGCTCCCGGGCTAAAGTAACCAAGAGTAGCAGATCAGAACACCAAAAAGATGCGTGCATTGTCACACCGTGCGGCCATGCAGGTGCACCGCGAGCCATAAGGCGCCATCGGAGACCTGCCGCACCGTATGCGGCGTGCGCGCAGGCAGGAACAGGTAGTCGCCCGCCTTCAACGCCACCTCGCGGCCCGCCACTTCGAGAGTGGCTTCGCCCGTCAGCAGCACCACCCATTCGTCCTGTTCCTGAACGTATTCCTGCGATTCGATTCTGGACGTGCTGACGATGCGCTCGATGACCAGCCCCTGATGCGACAGCAGAGTATCGAAACGTTCACCCTTGGCCGGCGGCAGTGCATCCTCGTACAGATTTTCCATTTCCTGTTCCCTGGTCAGCGCGTGCCATCATGGCAGGCGTAGCATACACCCGTCCCTGTGCGTCGATCAGCATGGCTTCTTTCAGGTCGAGCCGCTGCGCCATGTCGCACCAGCCCTGCGGACCGACCACGAACAAGGGCTTGGAATTGCCGTCCGAGCGCAGGCCGGCATCGGCGCCGCCGGAAGTGACGATGGTCACGGAGGCTACCAGGTCGACCGTTTGCCCGGTACGGGCATCGATGATATGCGCGTGACGCTTGCCTTCCTTCATGAAATAGCGCTGATAGTCGCCGCTGGTGCCGATCGCCTCATTGTCGTGCAAAGCTACGCGCGCCACCATTTGCGGCCCGCGAGGATTACGTATGCCGACCATCCACGGCCGCGAACCTGGTTGGCCGAGCGCAATCGCATTGCCGCCAACGTTCACCAGCGCAGCCTTGACGCGCTCCCGGCGCAGGATCTGTGCCGCCCGATCCAGTGCGTAGCCCTTGGCATAGCCTCCCAGGTCCAGCATGACGGCGCGGTTGCTGCTGGTAATGCGGTTGCCGTCGAAATGCAGGTCGGACATACGTGGGTTCGCCTTCACCAGGCGTTCGATCTCGGCAGTCGGAGGACCACTTGCAGTGATGTCATTTTTCTGGAACCCCCACAGCCGGATCAGATGTCCAATAGCAGGGTTGAACGTATCGCCGGAGCGCGCAGACAACTCCGCAGCGGAGCGCAGCAGCGCCACCATTTCAGCGTCTGCATCGAAAGGTTCGCCCCTGGCGATAGCGTCGTTCAGCGCCGTCAGCTGGCTTGGCTGCCAGGCGTGGTACTTGTGGTGCAGGCGGTCGAACTCGCGCAGCACGGCTGCGGCCTGCTCGCGCGCCTTTGCCTCGGAAGGCCCGTAGATACTGATCTCCACCTGCGTGCCGAACACATGGCCCTGCACATGGTGCACTTCATCCCTGGCCGTGCATGCCGCCAGCAAAGGCAGCAGCACGGCGCAAGCCAGCAGCCTCCGGCGCAGCATCATCAGCTCTTGGTCATGAAGTCGATTGCGGCCTTCACCTCATCGTCTTTCAGGCCAGGATTGCCGCCTTTTGGCGGCATCATCTTGAAACCATTGAGGCCGTGCGTGTACAGCACTTCTTTGCCCTGCTTGACGCGAGGCGCCCAGGCCGCCTTGTCGCCGGCTTTTGGTGCACCCAGCACACCGGCAGCATGGCAGGAGGCACAATTGGCGGAGTAGATTTTTTCGCCATTGATGCCGGCGCTTTTGGCAGGTGCCGCGGCCATCACAGCCGGCGCCAGGACGGTAGCGGCAATAGCGACGGTCAGCTTGGTAAATGGTTTCATTGCTTGTCTTCCTCTTGGTTGGTGGTTGAAAAAAAATACTCAGCGCATGGAATCATCATGCGCCTCGTTGGCCGGCCTGGTGCCCAGCTTGAGCGTGTCCGGCCTGATCTGGCTGTAGTCGAGCACACGGCCCCCCTCGCGCTCCGCGAAGGCCTGTGCGGCCTGCTTGCTGGCAAAGGCGCCGATGGCAGGACCCATGGCGCCCTGCGCGCGGCTGTCAAGCACATAAAAAGCACTGCGCGCCTCGATCCAGTGTCCGCGCGGCTTGTTCCAGTCGGCCTTGCCCATGTCCTGCACGTAGCTGGCGCCGATGCCGTGCTGGCCACCTTCGCTGAACAGGAGCTCGAACAATTCCGACAGGCTGCAGAAGAAATCGATGCGACCGCCCTTGAACACGATTTGCGCCTTTGGGCCAGGGTAATCCTTGAGGCTCATCCCATCCAGCGCGCAGGCAGCATCGTCTGCCGGCTCGCCTGCCGCCAGGGAGTGCGCGGCCTCGCCGCAAGCAGCCAGCAACAGCAGCGCAGCGATGACGGCGGTACATTTGATCCTCATTTGAACCTCCATGTGGCAATGGCAAAGGGAACGACAATCCAGGCCAGCATGACGCCGGCCAGCAGGCCCGGGTTGGTCATATGTTCCGGCATCACGGTCGCCAGGCCATACAGCCCCTGCACCTGCTCGGAGCTGAAGATATTCAGCAGGCGGAACACGTCTGCGGGGTTCAGCATCAGCAGTACGCCGAACACGCTGCTATCGAGGGCACCCTGCGACAGCACCAGGACGCCCATCAGCACCATATCGAACACCAGTACGAACAGGAACCACAGTCCGATCGCCAGCCCGCTGGCGCGGATGCGGTGGTGCGAAAGCACCGACAGGCAAAGCGACATGCTGAGGAAGGCCAGTCCCAGCAGGATGGCGCTGCCGGCAAAGCCGAAGAAATGCACGGCATCGCGCACATCGAGCTGGTTGGAGAGCGCCAGCAAGGCCACGCCGAAACCCAGCGCAGTCGACGCAGCCAATGCAGCTGCCAGCCCAGCGAATTTGCCGAGCAATAGTTCAAAGCGCGTAATCGGCAGCGACAGCAGCAATTCCAGCGAGCCGCGCTCACGCTCGCCGACAATCGCGTCGTAGCCAAGCAGCAGCGCGATCAGCGGCACCAGGTAGGTGACGAGGCTGGACAGACTGACGATGGTGACGTCGATGCCGCGATAACCGACGCTGCCCTGCTGCGCCATGCCGAACCAGGCAATCGCCAACGCAAACACGGCAAACACCAGCGCCACGGCCAGCACCCAGCGATTGCGCAGGCGGTCGCGGAACTCGCGCGAGGCGATCGTGCCCGCCGCCGACCAGTCAAGCCGCGCGTGCATGACGCCCCCCCATGCCAAAGAACAAGTCTTCCAGCGACGGTTCGTGGATCGCCACGTCGTCGATGGAATCGCTGAGCGTGGAAAGAAGCTGCAGCATCTGGATTTTCTGCCGCGGTGGGCAAGGCACACGAATGCAGTCGCGCTCAACCCGCACCTGGTGTCCGCGCAGCGCTGCAATGACACGGCCGGTTCCGCCAGTGCGCGCCACCAGCCGGAATTCCGCCGGCATGGCCGCACCGGCGCGCAACTGCGCCAGGGTGCCCTGCGCTGCAATGCGGCCGCCACTCAGGATCACCAGCTGGTCGACCCGCTGCTGGATTTCAGCCAGGATGTGCGAAGTGATAATGATGGTCGCGCCCTGCTCACGTAGCTGGTGCAGGATATGGTAAAAGTCATGGATGCCATCCGGGTCGAGGCCATTGGTCGGCTCGTCGAGGAAGACCAGTTCCGGTGCGCCAAGCAGCAGTTGCGCAAAACCCAGCCGCTGCCGCATCCCCTTGGAATATCCGCCAACGCGACGGTCCGCCGCTGCCGACAAGCCGACCCGCTCCAACACATTGCCGCAGGAACTGCGCGCGACCTTCTTCAAATCCGCAAACAGGTGCAGCAGCTCCATGCCTGTCAGGTTGTCGTAGGCGACAAAGCTTTCCGGCAGGTAGCCGATGCGGCGTCGGACGTCGCGGAAGGCGCCGTCATCGGTGCGCACTCCGCAGATGCGCACTTCGCCAGAAGTCGGCTCCAGCAAACCAAGCATCATCTTGAACAAGGTGCTCTTGCCAGCACCGTTATGCCCGATCAGCCCCACCATGCGGGCGCGCCCCACGGCCAGGTCGACGCCATCCACCGCTTGCAGCACCCCATAGCGCTTGCCCACTGAGCGCAAGTCAATCAGCTTGTCGTCCATGCCATTCTCTCCAATTAGTGTTCCAGGGTTGCATGCGGGCGTGCCTGTCGATCACGCTCGGGGCGCGCAGCAATGGGAATTGCCGCGACACGAAGCGCAGCGTTTGAACGGCGGGGCTGCTCAGCAGGAGCTTGAGCAGCGGGTATTGCCAATGCAGGCGGTCGACCACGTCGTTGGCCTGGTACAGCACGTCGCCGCTGCCGTCATTGTCCTGGTCCCAGCCGCTGTAATTGCTCCAGTAATTACCTTTGCTGCGGCCCCATTCGACGTCCTTCGACGCGACGAATTTGACCTGCTCCGCATTGTGGATAAAGTCGTTGCCATCCACAGCGTTATTGCTCGAGCCGGCAGTAAGGTGCACGCCGGTACGGTTGCCGATCACCAGGTTGCCACGCAGCGTGTTGAATTCGGCGTCGTAGATGAAGAAGCCGCGCCCATTGCCGGCCACGATATTGTTCTCGATGACGGAATCCTGGATCGTGCGCAGCATGATGCCGTGGTCCTCATTGCCCCATGCGACGTTATTGCGCACCGTAAGGTTGCGCACTTCCATCAATGCCAGCCCGCCCCGGTTTTGGAACACCTTGTTGCCTTCCCAGGTGCTGTTGTGGGTGTTCATATAGTGCGTGCCATAGCGCACGTGATGCACGGTGTTGCCGCGGAATGTGGCACGGCGCGAGTAGTCGACATAGATCCCGTCGCGCACGTAGCTGATCGTGTTGTCGATCACCTGCGTGTCGTCCGTGTTGTAGACCTGGATGCCATTGCCGCGCATTTGCGACATCAGGTCGCGGCGGCCGGTAACCAGGTTGCCTAGCAGGACAGCGTCGCGCGACTGTTCCAGCCAGATTCCGAACAGGTTGGTGACCAGGTCGCAGTTGGCGATGACGATACGGTCGGAGCCTGGCATCACGTAGATGCCGGCATTTTGCGATCCGAGGTCGGTCCCGCTATCGCGCACGATCAGGCCACGAATTGATACGTCGGCCGATTTGACGCGAATGACGTCCCCTTCGTAACCGGCGGCGATAGTCGGCTTGCCCATGCCTTCCAGTCGCAAAGGCTTGTCGATCAGGATGCGTTCCCTGTAGGTTCCGGCCATGACCTGGATGGTGTCGCCGGGATGTGCTTTGGCGACGGCAATAGCGATCGATTCGCCGGCGCGTACCTGCAGCACGGCCGCGTGTGCCCCTGCCGGGCCAAGGGCCAGCATCGCTGTGGACATTGTGGCCAGGACGGCCGCGCAAACCCTGAGGACACTCATGGTTTTACCCTGCCTTCCTTTTCAGCTCATTGCGCACAGCATCCAGCGAAATAAAGTAGCCGCGTTCATCGATAGGCGTCAGAGGCTGGCCGTTTTTCTCACGCGTCTTGCGTTCCTTGGCCAGCGGCGGACAGGCATGGTCGTCGTAGTACATCACCATGCAGTCCAGGCAAAGCAGGCATTCTTTCTGGTCGATGCGGCCCTGAGCATCGATGGCGTGCGATCCGCAGCCTTTGGCGCATGCAGTGCAGGTCACGCATTCCTGCTTGCGCTTCAGGCCAAACAGGCGGAAGAAGCCCGGAACGGCCAGGCCGGCGCCCAGCGGGCAGATGTACTTGCAATAGGGGCGTTCGCTCAGGATTGAGATGCCGAGGATGACCGCCACGAAGGCCGCGAATGGCCAGCTGCGATTCAGCACTCCCACCAGGAATGTGGTCTTGAACGGCTCAATCTCCGCCAAGTGCTCCGCCAGTTCCATCGAATGGAAGGACACGCCAACCAGAACAGCGAATACGCCATACTTCACCCACTTCAGCCTGTCGTGCACACGCTTCGGCAGCAGCCCCTGGAAGCGCCCGAGGCCTACCAGAGTACCAAGCTTGTACGCCAGGTGCTGCAACGAGCCGAACGGGCACAGCCAGCCGCAAAACAACCCGCGTCCCCACAGCACCACGGTGACCACCATGAACCACCAGAAAATGAAGATGAACGGATCGGACAGGAACAGCTCCCACTTCCATTGGTAGATCAGGGAATGGAACCATGTCATCACCTGGGTGATCGAAGGTTGCGCCTTCAGGTACAGTCCAAAGAAGCCCACCGCGATTACCCACAGGAGGGTGCGCGGAATGCTGATCAGCGGCTTGCTCTTGCGGTTGGACGCGCGGACCAGGCGGTCCCGCTGCGAATACAATGCGGCAGTCGCCAGCAACAACAGCACGAACACGGCGATTTCGGCCTTGCGCGCCAGCCAGGCTGACTTCCACGCCGGCATAGGACGTTCGACTTTCGGACGGCCGCCTTCCAGGTAGCGCCCCGGCGTCCAGTACTCCTGGTCGAAGTGCACGAACACTTTTGCGTGCGTCTGCAGGTCCAGCTTGTTGGCCAGCAGGCTCAGTTGCCACGGCCACGCAGGATTGAAGTTTGGGGAACGGACGATGAAAATCGCCGATTCCTTGTATGCCGGCGCATCGGCCGGCTCCATGTGGTACAGGTTCAGGTAATCGGTATCGCGGAAGGTAAAGCGGTCTGCATCCTGGCGAACCTGGATGCGGTCATAGATGCCGCCGCGCACAAAGCCGGAACCCTTGAACGACTCCAACCCGGTACCAATGATAAAAATCGCATGTTCGTCTTCCTTCAGATCCTGCATCAGGCGCCGGTAATTACGCTCCCCGAGCAGGCTGACGCCGACGGTCGGCACATTCAGGTAGCCGAAATGGAGGTCCATATAAGGTTTGCCGCCGGCGGGCAAGCCGACATCCGAGCTTTCCACCAGCAAGTGCTGGACCGCGCCCTCCTTGACGAGCGCGGTCCAACCCAGACGTTCGCGCAGCGGCGTGAAATGGGCGCGCGGTTTGACCATCCCTTTGAAGATGCCAACCTGCTTGCCAATCTCATACGCGCTTTGCGCAATGGTCTGGTTCTCGGCTATGGCAGTAACGGTGGCCCCGCTGATCGCATCAAGATCACCACCATCACGTCCATGACCGAGTTCCAGCCTGGCGTCGCCGGGCTTTCCCAGGTACTGCCTGACGAACTTCGTCAACACAGTTTCAGGAATGCCGGCCAACAAAATCGGTTCGGAGTGCTTCAGAATGCGCACCCCGGTTATCAAGCCTTTGGCATCCATGCCGATCAGCGTGACGACCGGCTTGCCTGAGTAAGCCGGAATGTCCACCACGTCGGTGGACAGGAACACATAACCGACCACCTTCTGCTTGCCCTGCTCCAGCGCGTAGCCTTCGACATAGGCGGGCGCGCCTTTGCGCCTGGAGAACGCCGTCGCGGCAGGCAGTACGTCGCTGCAAGGCGCTTCGGCACACAAATCGGCCCCCCCCATCAACCCCGCGGAAAGCACGGTGTCGTACATCGAGGTGGCCGATGCAGGCGCTGCGCACATCATCGCAAGAAACGCTGCCCAAAGCAGGGAAATCAGTCGATACGGCATGGATAAACCACCCTTGCGGGCTTAAGCCTCCACCAGGAAGCGGCTGCGCATTTCCAGGTGCAGCGCGTGGCAGAAGTGGGTGCAGTACATCCAGAAAGCACCGGCATGGTCGGCCTTGAAGGTGACCGACTTGGTCTCCTGCGGGTTGACGATGAAGTTGATGTTGTAGGTTGGGATCGCGCAACCGTGCGTCAGGTCTTCCACCTTGTCGTAGTTGGTCAGCGTGATCGTCACCTCGTCGCCCTTTTTCACCTTGATGACCGGCATGCTGAAGGCCGGTGCCTGGGACATCAGGCGTACGTGCACCTTGTTGCCGCTGCGCGTAATGCCTGCGTTTTCCGCAGTCACCTTGTTCGGGAAGTCGTCCATGTTGTAGATCTGGCGCGTCTTCACGATGTCGCGGCGCACGATGATCGCGTCGTGCGGCTCAGGATATGCAGTGTGGTCGGAGATGATCACCATCTTGTCGCCGGTAATGTCGATCAGCTGCTCGGTCTCACTGTGCAGGGGGCCGACCGGCAGGAAGCGGTCCTTCGAGAATTTGTTGCCGGAGTTGAAGTACTTGCCGTCGGCTTCCTTGGTCTCACCCATCGACGCGTAGCCGTGGCCAGGCTGGTAGTGCACGTCCACGCGATCGACCACCGGCTTGGCGGTCTTGTCGCCCTTGAACTGCGCAATGGCGGCAGCCACGTTCCACTTGACGATCTGGCTGTCCAGGAACAGCGTGGTAAAGGCATTGCCCTTGCCGTCGAAGGCGGTGTGCAACGGGCCCAGGCCGATTTCCGGTTCCGCCACGACTGCCTCGCGCTCGGTCTTCAGCTCACCGTCGAACCACTTGGCCACCAGCGCCACTTCAATCACGGTTGCGGTCGGCGACAGCTTGCCTGAGCAAACCATGTACTTGCCGTCCGGCGAAGCGTTGACGCCGTGCGGGTTCTTTCCGACCGGGACATAACAGGTTACCGCAGTCTTGGGATCGGCATTGGCGGCCTTGCGCCCATCAACCACAGGCACTTTCGAAGAACCGATGGTGGTGAACTTTCCGGCCTTGACCATCGCCTCCACACGCGCCACGTCGAAGAACACGCAGGCATCGCGTTCGGCAGCCATCATGCCCGCCTGGTCCGGTGCGTTTTCGGTGTTGTACTGGTTGGAGCATGCAAAGCGGCCATCGTAGGACGTCGCGGTCAGGTCCATGTTGCCATCCACGCGCACCTGCCAGCGCACTTCCATTGTTTCCGCATCCACGCAGGTGAACAGCGAACCCCACTTGGACGGATCATCCAGGTCGCGGCCATCGTTCGGGAACGGAATGGCGAATTCGGCGCCGCAGAACACGCGGGTGGTGTGGTTGATCGACTTGTCGACCGGGTCGCACTTGTCGGGGAAAATGCCGTGGAAGCCCTGTACGTTCGGCAGTTCGGTAATCTTGTCGCATTCCATGGTGTCCATGCGGATGCGGGCCAGGCGCGAATGGATCTTGTCGTTGACCCACAGGTAGCGGCCATCATAGGTGCCGTCCTTGTAGCTGCCATGCACGTGGTGGGTATCGCCGGTAGTGTATTTCAGGCTGCCGTCAGGCTTGGTGCCGATGATCGCCTTGGACTCGTTGGTGATACCCCAGCCAACCATAGGATCGATATTGAAAACAGGGATACGCCGCAGCGTGCGTCCGGAAGGCACACCCATGATGCGCGCTTCGCCGGAGTGGCCACCGCTGGAGAACAAATAATAGTCATCGAGTTGGCCCGGTTCCACATGGGCCTTGCTTGCGCCATGCGACTTGCCCGCTGCCGCTGCCGATGCCGAAGCAGAACCAGGCGCCCCCGCACCGTTCTCCTTGCAGCCTGCCAGCACGCCAGCGCCGGCCAGGCCTAACGCAGCACTCTTACCCAGGAATCGACGACGGCTGTTCGCTTGCACGTCGTTTACCTCATTGTCGCTACCCATGTTTCAATACTCCTACTCTGTGTTATTCCAGTGCAGGACTGTACGGAGTTCGCCAATGAATTAAATTGATTCAGGTCAAGCGCTTTCAAATTGAGAGGATCTGCCCATGAAATCATTCCTGTCTTTTCTCGCAGCCCTGCTGGCCGCAGCCGCTGCCAACGCAGCACAGCTGCCTTCCCTGCAAGTGATCGACACCTCGGCACAGGGCCAAGCCGGCGTGCCCGTCACGGTCGGCCACGTTTTCGCAAAAGGTGACGTCAAGTCCGGCGAAACCATCGCCGCTACATTCAGGGGCATCGCGCTGCCGCTGCAGGCCGACGTCAGGGCCACCCATGCCGATGGCTCGGTGCGCCATGCCGTGCTCACTGCCGTGCTGCCGCAGCTGGCAGGCGGTGAATCCGCAAGCCTGGCGCTGGCCACGGTACCGGCAACCGCTCCTCCAGGCGGGGCGCGCCCCGATGCGCTGCTGGCCAGTGGCTTCAATGCCGTGGTCCGGCTCAACATCGGAGGTATCACCTACAGTGCGGACGCAGCCCAGCTACTAGCAAGCAAGCCTTATAAAAGCTGGCTTGCCGGGCCGCTGGTCAATGAATGGCAGGTCGCCGGTCCGGTGACGGCAAATGGCGTCGCCCACCCTCACCTCACGGTGCGCTTCGCGATCCGCAACTATCCTTTGCCTGGCACCGGCAGCCCCGGCAGCACGCGCGTCGACGTCACGGTTGAAAACAACTGGGCCTACGAACCAGATCCGAAGAACGTGACTTACGATGCCGAAGTGCTGGTCAATAACCAGGTGGTGTACAGCAAGGCGGCGCTCACGCATTTCCATCACGCTCGCTGGCGCAAGCTGTTCTGGGCCGGTGCAGAACCGAAAGTGCACGTGAAGCACGACATACCCTACCTGCTTGGCACGCGCGCGCTGCCCAATTACGACCAGAACGTGATCCCGTCGCAAACGGCGCTGGCAAAGATGAAGACTGACTGGGAGGCTGCCGACAGTGGCCCGATGGCGATGCCGTTTGTGAACAAGTACATGCCTTCCACCGGCGGCCGCCCTGATATCGGGCTGCAGCACGCCTGGGCCGCCATGTACATACTCAGCATGGATGCGCGGGCCCGGCAGGTGGCCGTCGGGCTGGGCGACCTGGCGGGAAGCTGGCCGGTCCACTACCGCGACAAGAACACCGACCAGGTGGTATCCATCATCGAGTACCCTTACGTGCGCGACCAGCGCATCGGCTCCGACAGCTACAACCCGGTCACGAAAAAGCATGAAGACATGCCACGCTGCACCTCGACCGAAGCCGGCGCCTGCGCCACCCCATACACGCCCGATACCGCCCACCAGCCGTCGTTCGCCTACCTGCCCTATCTCCTCACCGGCGACACCTACCATCTCGACGAATTGCAGTTCTGGGCGAACTGGAACCTGGTCACGATGAATCCCCACTACCGCTCGCTGTCCAAAGGGCTGGTGAAGGGCAACCAGGTGCGGGGACAGGCCTGGTCGCTGCGGACGCTGGGACATGCGGCTTACATCACGCCGGACGCGCATCCGATGAAGGCCTATTTCAACCAGGTCCTGAAAGACAACCTGGACTTCTACAACACCACCTTCGCCGGCAGCGCCACCAACCAGCTGGGCTTCATCGACAACACGGCCACCAGCTACGCCGTGGCTTACAGCGGCCCAACCGGACCGAATACCGGCGTCGCACCATGGATGGACGATTTTTTCACGTCAGTCGTCGGCCATTTGAACGAAATGGGATTTACCGCAGCGGAGCCGATCCTCACGTGGAAGGCGCGCTTCCCGATCGGCCGCATGATGGCCAGCGGCTACTGCTGGATCGACGGCGCTGTCTACGCACTCATGGTCCGGCCGAGCGCCACTTCCGGCTATTTCACCAGCTTCGCCGAAGCCTACCAGGCGACCATGCGTAACAATGACGGAACGCCGTTGGTCAACGGCACCGGTGCACGCTACCTGGACCAGCCCTGTGGCAGCCAGGCCCAGGCCGACTGGCGCACCCAGGCCGACAAGGATGCCAAGGTCTGGCGCTCGCCATGGCTGGCCGGCGAGATGACCGGCTATTCGGCCTCACAGGAAGGCTATCCCTCGAATATGCAGCCGGCGCTGGCGATGGCCGCCGCCACCGGCGTCCCCAATGCGCGCGAGGCCTGGACCCGCTTCATCAACCGCAGCGTCAAACCGAACTACAGCGAACGGCCGCAGTTCGCGATCGTGCCGCGCTGACGCAGCTCAGGCAGCTTCCTTGGCCCGGGTATAGAGCTCCACCTGGGCCGCCAGCGCTTTCTGGTAGGCCGGACGCGCGATGCATCGCTGCTGGTATGCTTCGACCGCAGCGAACTGCTCGCGCAGCCCGGTGCCGTCGAGCAGGCGCAGGACGGTCGACATCATGATATCGGCAACGCTGAAGCTGCCGGCCAGGTACTCGCAGCCCGACAGCCATCCCTCCAGGTCACCGAGGCGGCGCTGCACCATGGCTTCCAGCGCAGGTTGGCGTTCGACTGTCCATGCCTCGCCCGCGTGGAATACCGCCAGCTCGACAAAGTTGCCGAAGTAAGGCTCGACCGAATTCAAGGCCGCGTACAGCCACATCTCGGCCAATTGCCGCTCGCGCGCGCCGGCGGGCATCAATCCCAGCTTGTCGCCCAGATGGCGCAGGATCGCGCCCGACTCAAAGATCGACTGCTCGCCATCCAGCAGCACTGGCACCTGCCCGAAAGGCTGCTGCTGGCGATAGGTGGACGACTTCTGCTCTTCAGGGCCAATGGTGGTGACGGCATACGGCTGGCCTGCCTCTTCCATCGCCCAGCGCACGCGCAGGTCGCGCACGTAACCAATAGCGAAATCGGGAACGGAACGCAAAGTAACCAGGGTGAACATGTTTTTTCTCCTCAGGGTTGGGGTGTGAACATGCGGCCAGATTACGGAGATACATAATATGTTCAAGAACATATTTTGAAACGGACGCATAATGCGAACCAAAGGAGGAGACAGCCATGCCTTACAGCGCAGAGCACAAGGAACGCACCCGCGCAAAGATCGTTGAATCGGCCCGCAAGCTGTTCAACCGCCACGGCTTCGAGCAGGTATCGATCGACACCATCATGTCGGAGGCAGGCCTGACGCGTGGGGGCTTCTATAACCATTTCGAAAGCAAGGATGAACTGTATGCGGCAGCCGTGGCCAGCTTCACCACATGCAACCCGTTTCGCAAGGAGATCGCCAAGGCCCCTGTGACCGACCAGCGCGACATGGCGCGCCATCTGGTCAACCTCTACCTGAGCGATGAAGTGCTGGAAGATATCGAAAACCACTGCCCGCTGTACGCACTGCCCGGCGACGTGGCCCGCGCCGGGCTGCTGCCGCAGCGCGCCTACACGGACCTGATCCGGAACCTGACGCGCATCTACGCGCATGCGCTGCAGGACTTCAGCGATGGCGAACAGCGCGCACAAACCATTGTGTCGCTGTGCGTCGGCGGCATGGTGCTGGCCCGAACCACCGACGATCCCGCGCTGCGCAAATCGCTGCGCGCGTCCGCGCGCCAGCAGGCCTTGATGCTGCTGGGCGCGAA
>JBCNOX010000082.1:0-13488 GCA_039593645.1 Pseudoduganella sp. | reverse complement strand
GGTCTATCGCTTAGGCTGGACGAAAGGAGTGACAAATGGGATATGCACTGCGTGCCAGGCGGCTTGGCATCGACACCTACCAGCAACCGGTGGCTTATATGCGGCGCGACTGCAAGGTATGCCGCGCCGAAGGCTTTGAAGCGCAATCGCGCATCGAGCTGCATTGCGGCGGGCAAGCGGTGACTGTCACCCTGAACGTGGTCGATGGCGATTTGCTCGACGAGCACGACATCGGCCTGTCCGAGGCGGCCTGGGAGGCGCTTGGCGCAAGCCCCGGCATGGCAGTCGCCGTGCGCCACGCGGCGCCGCTGGCTTCATTTGCCGCGGTGCGCGGCAAGATACATGGCAGGCCGCTCGACGATGCTGCGGCGCAGGCCATCGTTGCCGATATTGCCGGCGGCCGCTATCCGGACATCCACCTTTCCAGCTTCATCACCGCCTGCTCCGGCAACCGCCTCGACCTGGCGGAAACCATCGCCCTGACGCGCGCCATGGCGGCTGCGGGACAGAGCATGCACTGGCCTTCGCAGGTGGTGGTCGACAAGCACTGCGTCGGCGGCCTGCCGGGCAACCGCACCACGCTGCTGGTGGTGCCGATCGTCGCCGCGTGCGGCATGACCATGCCCAAGACTTCTTCGCGCGCCATCACTTCGCCGGCCGGCACGGCCGACACCATGGAAACGCTGGCGCCGGTGGCCATCGGCATCGATGCCATGCGCCGCGTCGTGGAGAAAGAAGGCGGCTGCATCGTGTGGGGCGGCAGCGTGACCCTCAGCCCGGCGGACGACGTGCTGATTCGCGTCGAGCGCCCGCTGGAACTCGATAGCGACGGCTTGCTGGTCGCCTCTGTGCTGTCGAAGAAGCTGGCAGCCGGCGCCAGCCACGTGCTGATCGACATCCCGGTCGGGCGCACCGCCAAGGTCCGCTCGGAGCAGGCCGCACGCCAGTTGGCTGCACGCCTGGAAGGTGCCGGGCAGGCGCTGGGGCTGGCGGTCAGGTGCGTGCTCAGCGAGGGCAGCCAGCCGGTCGGCGTCGGCATCGGCCCGGCGCTGGAAGCGATGGACGTGCTGGCGGTGCTGCAAGGCTCGGCCGATGCGCCGCGCGACTTGCGCCAGCGCGCGCTGGCCCTGGCCGCCGGGGTGCTGGAACTGGGCGGCCGTGCGGCACCCGGCGAAGGCCTGGCGCTGGCCGCGCAGACGCTCGATTCCGGCGCCGCCTGGGCCAAATTCCAGGCCATCTGCGCGGCACAGGGCGGCCTGCGGCAGCCACCTGTCGCAGCTTGCACCCATGTGCTCGAGGCGCGCCATGCCGGCCGTGTGGTTGCCATCGACAACCGAAAGCTGGCGACGCTGGCCAAGCTGGCTGGCGCTCCCCGCGCCGCTGCGGCGGGCGTGCGCTTCTTTGCCCCGCTGGAGAGCCGGCTGGAGGTCGGACAGCCCATCTTCGCAATTCACGCCGATACGCCAGGCGAACTGGCCTATGCGCTGGAATATGTCGAGGCCCAGAGCAACCTGGTCACAGTGGAGGATGCATGAGCAGGATACTGGTGATCCAGGGGCACCCCGATCCAGCTGGCGGGCATCTGTGCCATGCCCTGGCCGAGGCCTATGTCGACGCGGCGCGCGCTGCCGGTCACCAGGTGGAAGTCGTCACGCCGGCCACACTGGACTTTCCCTTGCTGGCCAGCGCGCATGAGTGGCAAGAAGGCGAGGTACCGCCGGTACTGGCGCCGGTGCAGCGCTCGATCGCCGGCGCGCAGCATATCGTGATCTTTTATCCTCTCTGGCTGGGCGATATGCCGGCCTGCCTGAAAGCCTTCCTGGAACAGGTCGCCCGTCCCGGTTTCGCATTGGACCGTAAGCCAAAGAATCCGCTGCACGCAGGCCTGCTGGCAGGCCGCAGCGCGCGCGTGGTGGTGACGATGGGGATGCCGGCGCTGTTCTATCGCTGGTACTTCCGCGCCCACAGCCTGAAATCGCTGGAACGCAATATCCTGAACTTCGTTGGCATTGCGCCGGTGCGCAAGACGCTGGTCGGCAGCGCCGGGAAGATGGATGGCGCGGCGGTGGCGGCATGGCGCCAGCGCATGCAAGTGCTGGGCGCCAGGGGCATCTGACGCTAGCGGCGCGGCGTGTCGTTGCGCGCGAGGATGGCGCGGTTGATACGTTCCATCGTTTCCGCCGGTACGTCGCGGCTGCAGACGATGTGGCGTTTCAGGCCGGGCGGCATGTCGGGGAAATCGACCAGCACCAGCGATTGCAGTTCAGGGAACTTGAGGCGCAGGTAGTTCCAGTCTTCGCGGTCGACAAACAGGTAATCCGCGCGCCCAAACGCAACCATGCGGAACATGGCCGAGGTTTCGACTGTCCGGCGCATGATGCGATTCCGGCTGGAGGCGATCAGGGCGTCCAGTTCGGAACCGTAGGAAACGCCATCGATCACCGCGAGGGTCAGCGATTTGTCCGAAAGAAGCGATTTGAGGTTCGCGTGTGAGCGGATGCGCGCCGCCACCGACGGCACTGCCAGCACGGCATGCGGCAAGTCCGCATGCACCGGAACCGAGTACTGCGCCACAGCTTCGCGTTCAGGCAAACGGTACCAGCTGATCGAGCAGTAGTTCGTCATGCCGTGGTTGAAATTGGCCCAGATGCGCTTTTGCGGCTCGTTGACGAAGACCGCCGGCACGCCGGCCGCGGCAAATACCTGTTTCGCGCGTTCCAGCATGAACCCTTTGGCGACTTTATTTTCGTCAAAGTAGTAGTAGGGTGGTTTCTCGCGCCAGGCCACGGTTAACGGCACCTCGGCCAGAGCGTTCGCCGCACCGCCCGCCAACATTAGCCCGATGAAATATTTTTGCCACATGCTGCCATTATAATAGGACGAAGCCCGCAGAAAGGAGTAGCACGATGTTCAGCCGTCCCCACGTAGCACCCCGCATGTTTGACGATCCTTCCGCAGCACTGGCCCAGGTCCGGGCAATTTACGACGATAGTATCCGCTACCTGCGCGAATCGCTGCAGCGCTTTGTCGAAGGCGAAACGCCGACCGAGCGAGTGCGGGCCTGCTACCCGTACGTCCGGGTGCAGACAGAAACCGTTGCGCGCGCCGATTCCCGCCTATCGTACGGCTTTGTCGCCGGCCCTGGCGCCTTCGAGACCACGTTGACGCGTCCCGACCTGTTCGAAGGCTATTACACCGAACAATTCCGCCTGCTGCTGAAAAACCATGGCCAGCAGCAGATGCAGATCGAAGTCGGTCTCAGCTCGCAGCCGATCCCGATCCATTTTTCCTTTGCCGAGCATGACCACATCGAAGGCAGCCTGAGCGCCGAGCGCCGGCTGCTGATGCGTGATGTGTTCGACCTGCCGAACCTGGCGGCCATGGATGACGGCATCGCCAACGGCACTTTCGAGGCCGCGCCGGGTGAAGCGCAGCCGCTATCGCTGTTCACCGCGCCGCGCGTCGACTATTCGCTGCAGCGCCTGCGCCATTACACCGGCACTTCGCCCGAGCACTTCCAGAACTTCGTGATGTTCACGAACTACCAGTTCTACATCGACGAATTCGTGCGCCTGGGCCATGAGCTGATGGCCAGTCCGGACAGCGACGGCTACGTGGCCTTCGTCGAACCGGGCAATATCGTCACGCGCCGCGTCGGCCACGCCATGCAGCCTGGCGACGACCTGGGCGCCGCGCCACCGCGCCTGCCGCAGATGCCGGGCTACCACCTGGTGCGTGGCGACGGCAGTGGCATCAGCATGGTCAATATCGGCGTCGGCCCGGCCAACGCCAAGACGGCCACCGACCATATCGCGGTGCTGCGGCCGCACGCCTGGCTGATGCTGGGCCACTGCGCGGGCTTGCGCAATACGCAGCAACTGGGCGACTACGTGCTGGCCCACGGTTACGTGCGCGAAGACCATGTGCTGGACGAGGATTTGCCGCTGTGGGTGCCGATTCCGGCCCTGGCCGAAGTGCAGGTGGCGATCGAATCGGCGGTGGCCGAAGTGACGCAGCTGGGCGGCCATGACCTGAAACGCGTGCTGCGCACCGGCACCGTGGCCAGTACCGACAATCGCAACTGGGAGCTGCTGCCGCAACGCACGCCGGAGCGCCGTTTCAGCCAGAGCAGGGCGGTGGCGCTGGACATGGAAAGCGCCACCATCGCCGCCAACGGCTTCCGCTTCCGCGTCCCTTACGGCACGCTGCTGTGCGTCAGCGACAAGCCGCTGCATGGCGAGATCAAGCTGCCGGGCATGGCCAATCAGTTCTACCGCGACCGCGTCGACCAGCACCTGCGCATCGGCATCCGCGCGCTGGAACTGCTGCGCGGCCTTGGCTCGGACAAGCTGCACAGCCGCAAGCTGCGCAGCTTCGCCGAGGTGGCCTTCCAATAAAGCTTAGTGTTGCTGCAGCCAGGCGTCGTAGCTGATGGCGCCGCAGCGCGGCCTGGCATCGGCGGCCGGCACCAGGCTGCCATGCGCCAGGACGGAGCCGAAGTAGGGCGCTTGCGGATCGGTGACGATCGGCCGCGTCTCGCCGGCGGCCGCCAGTGCACGGCGCACGATCTGCTCGAGCGGGTAAGCCTGGGGGCCAGCCAGTTCGGTGGTGCCGTTGAGCGGCGCGGCCAGCGCCACGTCGGCCAGCGCCTGCGCCACGTCGTCTGCCGCCACCGGCTGGATCAGGGCCGGCGACAGCCGGATGGTGCCGTCCACCGCCGACGACTGGCCAATCGCAGCCAGGAATTCCATGAACTGGGTGGCGCGCAGGATGGTGTAAGGAACGCCGTTCTGCTTGACCAGCTCCTCTTGCGCCACCTTGGCGGCAAAGTAGCCATTCTGCGGCAGCCGGTCGGTGCCGACAATCGACAGCGCCACGTGGTGGCGCACGCCGGCTTCCTTTTCCGCCTTGCCCAGGTTGTGGCTGGACTTCCGGAAGAAGTCCATCACGTCGGCCGGCGCGAACGATGGCGAGTTGGCCACGTCGACCACCACTTCGGCTCCCGCCAGCGCGGCGGCCAGGCCATCGCCGGTCACCGCATTGACGCCGGTGGCGGGCGATGCCGCCAGCACTGCATGGCCTTTCGCCTGCAGCAGGTTGACGAGTTTGCCGCCAATCAGGCCGGTGCCGCCAATGACTACGATTTTCATGATGCTTTCCTCCAGAGGGGTTAATGTTGCGTTGACAGTTCATCTTAGGACGGCGAGAATCGGCCGAAATGACTATTACCCCTGGTTTCCTGCCAAGCGTGTCCGAGCATCGGCTGGTGCTGTTCCTGGCCTATGAGGATGTGGGCCTGCTCGACCTGACCGCGCCGCAAACCGTGTTTTGGGCCGCCGACAAGCGCATGCGCGAACGCGGTTTGCCTGGTTACGCGCGCCAAGTCGCCAGCCTGTCCGGCGGCATGGTGCGCAGCGCCGAAGGCATGGCGCTGGCGACCGAGCCGCTGTCCTCCTTCCTGCTGCAGGATATCGACACCATCATCGTTCCTGGCTCACCGGACATGCCGCGCGTCCAGGGCTTACTGCGGGAGCTTAGCGACTGGATCGCCGTCGCGGCCAGCCGCGCGCGGCGCACGGCTTCAGTCTGCAGCGGTACCTTCCTGCTGGCGCAGGCCGGTCTGTTGAACGGCAAGCGCGCCGCAACCCACTGGGCGATGTGCGACCTGCTGCAGGAACGTTTTCCCGCCGTCGACATCGACCGCGACTCGCTGTTCGTCAGGCAGGAAGCGCTCTGGACGTCGGCCGGGGTCACGGCAGGCATCGACCTGGCCCTTTCGCTGGTCGAGGGCGATTGCGGGCATGAGGTGGCGATGCAGGTGGCGCGCGAACTCGTGGTGTTCCTGAAGCGCCCTGGCGGCCAGGCGCAATTCAGCGAACTGCTGCTTGCGCAGGAAGCTGGCGGGGACATTTTCGAGCGCCTGCACCTGTGGATCATGGACAATCTGGCCTTGTCACTGCCGGTCGAGATGCTGGCAAGCCAGGTGAATATGAGTCCGCGCAACTTCGCCCGGGTGTACAAGGAAAAGACCGGGCGCACGCCGGCCAAGGGCGTCGAGGCGCTGAGGATCGAGGCCGCGCGGCGCATGCTGGAGTCTTCGCAGCGTGGCGTCGAACAGGTGGCGCGCCTGTGCGGGTTTGGCAATGAAGAACGGCTGCGCACGACCTTCCAGCGCACGCTGGGCGTCTCTCCCAGCGATTACCGCAAGCGGTTTGCGCCTTCGGAAATGCGGCGCACCAGGTAAAGTCCGATGATGTCGACAACGGCATGGGCGACCATCACGGCCAGCAGGCCGACGTAGCCGAAAGCGAAGGCGAACAGCACGCTCATGCCGAACACGCCGCCGGCTTGCCACAGGGCGGCGCGGTCGAAGCGGCGGAAGTCGTAAGCGCCGGCGTGCACCAGCAGGAACAGCACGCTGGCGCCCCAGATTCCCAGCAGCGGCTGCAGCGCGGCGCGGAACAGCAATTCCTCCGAAACGCCGGCTGCCAGCGAGATCCATAACGGATTCCAGCCGCTGAGGTCGAGCCGGGCATAGCTTGTGGCGGTGCGTTGCACCACTTCGGAGCGGGGCTTGCGCAGTGTAGTCAGGGCCGAGATGCCGCCCGTTGCCAGGCCCAGTGCGATGCCGGCCAGGACTTGCTGCCACCACGGCAAGCCAGCCTGCAGCAATGCGGCAAGCGGTTGTTGCCGCAGCAGGAGAATGGCAACGCCGACAAGCCCCAGCGCGGCGCAGCTCAAAAGCTGAGTGCGCAGGGGGATTTTCAGATCATGCTTTCGAAGATGATCTTCCAATCGCTGCCTTCACGCGCCCAGTACTGGCGCTTGCGCTGGGTGGAGCGGCTCTTGCCGATCTTCGACTCGAGGGTGAAGGTGCTGACCAGCATATCGTCGCGGCTTGGGTAGCGGAAGATGGTCACTTCGCTGAGCGATACGCTCAGCCCGTTGACGCTGGCCAGCGGCCGCATATCCCTCTCGTACCAGGTCTTCAGGTCTTCGCCATTGGCCGATTTGAACTTGCCCGAGTAATTCTTCAGCAGCCGCTTGCTGTCGGCGCTGACCAGGTCGGCGCGCCAGGACTCGACCAGGCGGTTCGCGGTAAAGCGCTCGTTCTCCCATTTGGCTTTGCTGATGAACTCCTGGTGGTCGGCGATCACCACCGGCGTCTTGCCGATATCGACCGTGCCTTCCAGCTTGCGCAGGTCGTCATTGGTCAGCACCACGCAACCGTCGGAGGCCAGGGGCGGGCGGCTGTAGTTGTCGGCCGGCGTACCGTGCAGGAAGATGCCGCCGCCGCTGCGGCCGTTCAGGCGGTCCCACTCATTGGGGTAATTGATGCGCAGCGCGCTGGCGCCGTAAAAGTCCGGCAGCTTGGCGCCGGCGACGCGGCCGGTAATGTAGTACACGCCCAGCGGGGTTTTCTGGTCGCCTTCGCGGAACTTGTCGACGCCCAGCTTGCCCTGGCTGACGTAGTAGTCGGTCACCAGTTTCAGTTCGCCGTTATTGTTCTGGTACACGTACAGGCGCGATTGCGTGGCATCGACCACCAGCACGTGGCGCATGTCGGCGCGCAGCTGCAGCACGGAGCGCGGCGCCAGTTCGGGCCCGGGACGCGACACCAGTGTTTGCAGGCGCACGCGCGCCTCGTCGCGCAAGTCCTTCAGCTTGTCGGCCGGGCCGTTGGCGCCGGCGCCGAGCTGGCCGACCGGCTTGGTGTGCATCAGCAGCAGGTCGCCACGGATCAGGTGCCCGACGCGGAAATGGGGGTAAGCCTGCACCAGTGCGTCGGCCTTGGCCATCGCTTCCTGGAGCTGGCTGGCGCGCAGGTCCTTGTAGATCTCCAGCAGCATGATCTCCGCGTCCTGCCTGGCGCGCGGCGCTTCTGCCGGATGAATCGATTTGGCCATGCCGATACCGGCTGGCGCCAGCAGTGCGCATGCTGCCAGCAGCGCGGCGGCCGCGCCGGCACTTGCTCGCTTCGACTTCTCCATCAGGTCCCCGACTGCTCTTGCTTGATCAACCAATTCTTGCCTTGCTTCTCCAGCACCAGGGTCTTGCGGCCGGTGGTGCTGAGGCGGTCCGACACATACTTCTGGCGGAATTTCACGGTCGCGGTATTGCCTTTGACGGTCACTTGCGGCGACTCGATGCTCACCTTGATATGGCCTTTGCCCTCGATGCGGGCGGTACGGTCGGCTTCCCACGCTTTGCGGCTCTGGCCTTTTGGCGTCTGGAAGTTGCTGCCGTAAGCGTTCAGGTAGCCTTTCATGTCTTGCGCGCTCCAGGCTTTGGCCCAGCTTTCAACCGCCTTGATGACGTCAGCGCCATCGGCGTCCTCTTTCTGGGCTGGCTCTGCTTTGGGGGCAGCCTTTGCCAATTGTACCGCCGGAGCCGGCACCGGTGCCGGTGCCGCTGCTTGCGGCGCCGCCGGAATCGGCTTGGCTTGGGCTACCACAGGTGCAGCGACTGGTGCCGGGGCGGCAGCAGGTTTCGCTGGCGGCGCAGGCAATCTGGCCGGAGCCGGAGCAGCGGCCGGTGCCGTTTGCGCGGCCACCGGTGCTGGCGCCGAAGCGGCAGCGATTGCAGCCAATGGCGAGGCGGACTCGCCACCTTTCGGCGTCAAGGTGCGCACCATGGCCAGCTTGGCTTTTTGCGGTGGCTGCTGGTTCGGATCGGCCAGTTGCATCGCCTTGTCGTAGGACTGGCTGGCCAGCTTGGCATACACATCGCCCAGGTTCTCGTGGGCGGTGGCATACGCAGGATTGGTGCGGATCGCGCGTTCCAGCGCAACGCGGGCCTTATCGTAATTGCCGGCCGAGGCGTGCAGCACGGCCAGATTGTTATAAGGCTCCGGTAATTCCGGATAATCTTCCGTCAGCTTTTGGAAAACATTAATGGCATCGGCTGATTTGCCCTGTTCAGACAAAATCATTCCTTTAATAAATCGCAATTGCGCATCTTTTGGTCGTTGTGATAATGCAACATCAACCTTGGCTAAAGCGGCCGGCAACTGCCCGCCCCGCATCATTTTGTTGATATCTGCGACCTCATCGGCCCGCGCAGAAAAGCACGCGATTACTAGCGCGGCCCCTAGCGCAAGGGCTGTACGAGAGGAAATTTGCGATGCCTGCATTTATTTATTTTGCCGACGGGAAATAAAGACTCATTTTATCAAAACTCAGCTGGCTGAATATACTTAGAAGATGGAACTAAGTATCACGCAGGAAGACGCGGGGCATACGGCCGAGGGCTTGCCGCTGTTCATGTTTGCGCTTTCCAACCGCCACGGAATGGAAGTGCGGATCAGTACTTTGGGCGCTGCAATTGCCAAACTTCACGTTCCAGACCGGCATGGCCGCCTGGCCAATGTAATTCACGCTGAGGCGCCGGATTGCGGCATTCATTTGCTGCCGGCGCCGGGGCGTGCGCTGCACCGGCTTCCCTGGCATGCCGTTCCGCTGGTAGAAGACGCCAGCGTCGGCCTGCGCCTGGTCAGCCCCGGGCCGCGCCCGGTCCTGGCCACCTATGTCCTGGACCAGGCGAACGGGCTCTCGCTGCACTGCCAGTCAGCGGCGCCCACGCCGGCTTCGATCTCGCTGCGCATTGCATTCAACTTGGCAGACGAGGGCGGCCTGCACGACCAGTTGCTGACGGTCGATGCCTTGCGCGTAGTGCCCGCCGGCGAACATGAACAGGCGGTTGCCGGTACACCGTGGGATTGCCGCTCGGCACGGCCGTTGGCTGACTTGCCGGGCCAAGCGCGTTACCTGCTGGAGCATCGTGCAAAAGCAGCGCTGCGACTGTTCGATCCAGCCGGCGGGCGCTTGCTGGAACTTGCCACCGATGCCGCCAGCCTCCGGCTCGGCAAGGGCGATCCTCCCACGTATTTATGGCTGGAGCCGGTGATGGCCGCAGCTGAAGGCAATCTCAGCCTGCGCTTCGGCAGCCAGTCCTAGGCCAGCCGCCGGGCTTACGGTAAATACAATGTTAATATTTGGACTCTGCCATCACCGAACCCAGTCCAATGAGTATCGTGTTTTCCAGCCTGAACCACGCGCAGCGCGTGCCCCTCGCTGCCGAAATCCACTCGCGCCCTTTCCTGAAACTGGATGCGCCGACTCTGCTCACCCACTTCGCCATCATGGGCGAACAGGAGCAGCAAGAGCTGCTGGCGGAGCTGTGTGGCCATTTCGGCGTCGCGGCGCCGGCCGCGGGCGGGAAATACTTCAGCCATGACTTCGGCCGCCTTCGCCTGAAGTGGGAACTGCATACCGAATTCGCCACGTTCACCTTTGCGGAGACCGTGACCAGCATGCCGCTGCCGGAAGATGCCTTCAGCAGCATGCCGTCGCGCCACCTGCCGGAACAATGGCTGCTGCGGCTGCAGGGCAGGGTGCTGGTGGCGGCGCACGTGCTGCTGGGGCGGCCGGGCGGCATGCAGCAAGCGTTTGCCGAGAGCCTGCAGCGCCTGTACCAGGGCGCCCCGCTGGCGGGCAGCCAGGTGATGAATGGCGGCGAAATGTGGACCGACTTCGCCATCCACGCCGACGGCTTCAGCCGCTTCGTGATCTGCGACGCCGGCATGCACGAACAGCAATCGGGCCGCCTGGTGCAGCGCGTGCTCGAAATCGAAACCTACCGCATGATGGCCCTGCTCGGGCTACCCGTGGCGCAACACGCCACGCCGGAACTGAACGAGGTCGAGGCCGAACTGGCCAGGCTGGCCGGGGCCCTGGTGGAAGCAGACGGCAAGGTCGATGACGGCTCCACCGAACAGGCGCTGCTCGACCGCATTACCCACCTTGCGGCGCGCATCGAAAAGGTGTCGGCCGACACCAGCTACCGCTTCGCCGCTTCCAAGGCCTATTTCGGCCTGGTCAACGCGCGCATCGAAGAGTTGCGCGAGCTGCGCATCGAAGGCACGCCAACGGTGGAAGAATTCATGGAGCGCCGCCTGGCTCCCGCCATGAAGACTTGCGAGGCCGTCGCTGCGCGCCAGGAAGCGCTGGCCGGGCGCATCGCCAACAGCAACGACCTGCTGCGCACCCGCGTCGGCATCGTGCAGGAAGCGCAGAACCGCAAGATCCTGCAGTCGATGAACGCGCGCGCGGCGCAGCAGCTGCGCCTGCAGCAGGCGGTGGAGGGCTTGTCGGTGGCGGCGATCTCGTATTACGTGGTGGGGCTGATCGGCTATAGCGCCAAGGGCGCCAAGGTGCTGGGCGTCGGCGTCAATCCCGATTTGCTGATGGGCGTCATGGTGCCAGTGGTGGCGGTCGGCATGTGGCTTGGCCTGCGCTGCATGCACAGGCGCCTGCACCAGGCATGACGCGGCTAGCCCATTGCCTTGCCGCGCTGGCGGCGGGGGCGGCCTTGGCCGCCTGCGCGCCGAGCGGGCACCGTGCGCCGGCTTCCACGGCTTCTTCGGTCAGTGCGCTGCGCTTTATTGGCGAACAGCGCGTCCCGCACCGGGCCATGTTCCAGGACACCATGCTGGGCGGCTTCTCCGGGCTTGATTACGATGCCGCGCGCGGCCGCTGGGTAATTGAGACTGACGACCGCTGCACGCACAACCCGGCGCGCTATTACGAGGCCGAACTGGACTTCGACGCCTCCGCCTTTCACGCGGTGCGCTTCCATGGCTGGCATTATTTCCTGAATGCCGACGGCAAAGACTTCGCCGCGACCGCAGCCGGCTGCGTGCGCGCCGACGTGGAATCGATCCGCATCGATCCGCTGGACGGCAGCATCTGGTATGCCAGCGAAGGCGACCGCCGCTACGGCCTCGATCCTTTCATCCGCCATGCCACGCGCGAGGGGGCATTGCTGGGCGAATTGCCGTTGCCGGAAAATTTCAGGGTGCACAAGGGCGAAGCGCGCGGCTCGCGCTACAACGCCACCTTCGAGGGACTGGCCTTCGCGCCGGATGGCCGCAGCCTGTGGGCATCCATCGAATGGCCATTGTATGAAGACGGCGCGATCCCGACCCCGCAGCACGGCGCCGTGGTGCGCATGACCCAGTTCCGGCGTGACGGCCAGGTGCTGCGCCAGTTCGCCTATCCGCTCGATGCCATTCCCGCCGAACCTGGGCCGGGCAGGGAAGCCGAAAACGGCATCTCCGAAATCCTGGCACTGCCCGACGGCGAACTGCTGGTACTGGAGCGCGCAACCGTGCAGGACGCGGATGGTGTCTACACCAACTACGTTCGCCTGTATGCCACCCAATCGCGCGACGCCAGCGACGTGAAGGCGCTGCCCGGCCTCGAAGGCGTGCAGTACACGCCGGCGCGCAAACGCCTGCTGCTGGATTTCAGCAAGCAGGCCTCGCCGCGTGCCTACAACCTGGAAGCGATGTCCTTCGGCCCGCGCCTGCCCAACGGCCACGCCACCCTGGTCTTTGCCACCGACGACAACTTCGGCAAGGGCCAGGTCACCCAGCTCCTGCTGTTTGAGGTATTGCCCTGAACATTATTCCGCTGGGCGGAATGGTGAATTGCCTCTGGCGGTGATTCTAATCGCCGACGACATCGATCACACTTTCACCATTATTTGAAAGGAGATCCGATGAAACTGTACTACCACCCAATTTCCGGCCACGCCCACCGTGCCCACCTGTTCCTGTCCCTGCTGGGCCTGGACTTTGAACTGGTCGAAGTCGACCTGCTGAAGGCCGAACAGAAAACCGAGGCTTTCCTCAAGCTGAATCCCTTCGGCCAGGTGCCGGTGCTGGAAGATGACGGCGTGGTGATCGCCGACTCCAACGCCATCCTGGTCTACCTCGCCACGCGCTACGGCGATGCCAGCTGGCTGCCGCGAGATCCGGTTGGCGCCGCCACCGTACAGCGCTGGCTGTCGGTCGCTGCCGGCGAGATCGCCAGCGGCCCCGCTACCGCCCGCGTGATCAACCTGTTCAAGAAACCGGTCGATCCGGCCGACGCCATCGCCCGCGCCCACCGCATCCTCGCCCTGGTGGATGGCAGCCTGGCCGGCAAGGAATGGATCGCCGCCGCCTGGCCCACCATTGCTGACGTGGCGCTGTACAGCTATATCGCGCGGGCCCCGGAAGGCAACGTCGACCTGGCAGCCTACGCCAACGTGAAAACCTGGCTGGCCCGGGTGGAAGCGCTGCCGCGCTTCCAGCCTTTCATCAAATCACCGGTCGGGT
The DNA here is from genome assembly GCA_039593645.1 of Pseudoduganella sp. Taxonomy (GTDB): domain Bacteria; phylum Pseudomonadota; class Gammaproteobacteria; order Burkholderiales; family Burkholderiaceae_D; genus Rugamonas. Next base: position 326 of record JBCNOX010000082.1, on the reverse strand, counting down.
TGGCAGCATGAACGGGCCCTGGCACGCCGGCGAGATCGCGCTCCAGGCCACGCTTGGTGTGGAGCAGCGCATGGACGAAATCGGCCGCAAGGTGATCCGCAATTACATGCCGGACCAGCACCGCGACTTTTTCGCCCAGTTGCCGTTTGCGGTATTCGGCAGCGTCGATGCCGAAGGACGGCCGTGGGCCACGCTGCGTGCCGGGGAAGAGGGCTTCCTGCATTCGCCGGACCCGCAACACCTGCAGCTTGTGCTGCCGGCGGAAGCGGACGACCCGGCGCAGGCCGGCCTGCGCGACGGCGCGGCAGTCGGCATGCTCGGCATCG
>JBCNOX010000081.1:0-13527 GCA_039593645.1 Pseudoduganella sp. | reverse complement strand
GTCCAGCGCCTTCCAGCGCTCACGCATGCTGCCGACTTTCTTGGCCAGTTCGCTCATGCCCAAGCCTTCGGCAGGCAGGCTCTCGACCGCGTGCACCAGTTCTTCACGCGAGACGTTGCCACCCCAGCGCGCCCAGTCGCCCAAGCGCTTCAGGTCGGCCCGCACATGGGCCAGGCGTTCGGCCTGGGCTGGCGTCAGGCGGCCGGTCTTGCACTCCTTCAGCGTTTTGTCATGCTCGGCGGCAATATGGAGCTGGCCTTGCGCCAGCGCAGCTTCCATCGCCTCCACCAGGTCCATGAAGTGCCGGTTGGCTTCCTGCTCGGCAGGCGATGGCTTGTGTTTCTCCTTTGGCGGCCGCGGCGGGCGTGCAGCAGCCACCTCGTGGCCATCGGCGTGCGTGACCGGATCGCTTTGCGAAGTGGCAGGCGCGCTGGCGACCGGCGCTGCGGCGCGCTCGCCCCGCTCCGCCTCCACTTCGGCAGGCTTGGCCGCGGCGGGCGGCACCGCTGGCGGCGCCGGCTCGGGGCTCGCTGCCGGCTGCTGCGCGGCTCGTTCGGCCGCCAGTGCGGCATCGAAATCATTCAGGAGGTGGCGCGGCAGCGAGCCACGCTCCGGCGAAGCAAGGTGGGCCTCGTGTTCGCGGGCCAGTCGCGCCAGTTCCGCGGCATCGGGATGCTTGCGCAAGGCTGCCAGCGCGTCAATCATCGCGCGCTGCAGCGAGACCTGCGCTTCCAGCCGCTCAGCCAGCGCATTGCGGACATGGGCAAATTCGGCCGCCGCGGCAGGCGCCGCATCGACCACCTTCCATTGTCGGTCCAGGTCGGCCACCAGGTTGGGCGTCAGCTTTTCATCGGCCAATAAACGCTGCGCCAGAGCAATACATGCCTGTGCCTGCTTCTGCTCGGCCTGCACGTGGCGGATCGCATCGAGCCGGCTTTGCACCAGCTTGGCCACGCGCCGGTCGGAGTTGCGCACCGCCTGCTGCACTTTTTCCAGCGCGTCCTGGGAGACGACGTGCTCGGCTGCCGCCAGGCGCACGTCGGCAAATTCACTGTTCAGGATGAGCTCAACCGCAGCAGCCTCGTCGCCCGCGAGGTTGCGCGCCAGCTCGGTTTGCGCCGCGCGGCGTTCTGCGGGAGTGCCGAGCGGCGCCTGCGACCCGCCGGCACTCGGCTGGCCGGCAACGCTGGCCTGGCTGGCCTGCTGCTTGAAAAGGAACTCAAACATAGTTGTGCTATGAATGGATCAAAACCACCATCATAGCGCAGCGCCGCCCGGCAGGGGCGGCGAATGCAGGCACGGCGTGTTCAGGCCGTATCCGCAGCGGCGCGATGGGCCGAACGCGTGCGCCGGTGGTAGCGCAGCTTCGGCACAGGAACCACGACCTCGTCGTCGCTGCGCAGGGAGACACGCACCTGCTTCGCTTCCAACAAGGCTTTCCTGTCTTTTTCGGCGGAGGCCGGCACGCGGCGCGCTTCCACCACTTGAGCATCATGGGCCAGGAACTTGTTCGCAATATCGAACCACGCTTCGCCACCGATGGTGGCGCGGGCAATCGTGAACAATTCCTTTTCCTCTTTCTCCAGGCGCTGCAGCAGCACCGTGCAGAAAGTCTCGATCGATTGGCAAATTTCCGCCACTTGCTGTTCGCTGTATTCCACCGCCGTATCGAGTTCCGCCTGCAAGCGCCGGATGACCGACAAGGCAGACTGGTTCAACCGGCTCAGTTCATCCAGCAACTGGTTGGCTTGTTCCGTCGCATTTTGCAGCGCGGGAATCAGGTACAGCTCGATCTTGCGCCAGTGGCAGGCCTGGTACAGGCGCTCCAGGGTTTCGCAAGCATACTCAAGCTGGGAGAGCGTCAGGCGCTGTTGCCGCAACAGCGTCGATTGCACGTATTTTTGGAACGACAGCAGACTAAGGCGCACGTTAGCCTGTTCTACGGATAGCGCAACTAATGTGTATGTGGCCGTTAACATTCTTGCTCCCAAATATCGCTACGCGGAAACGGAAGTACAAGTGTAAGTTAGCCCGACAGGTTCGCTTTGACGTACATCAATGTAACGTCACGCGCCCTCCATAATTTAGGAGGTTTTCAAATCCAGCGCAAGGCGAAGATCAACCATACCAGCTTCTCGCGATGCCGTCACTGTTCCGCCAAATCTTCGCATCAGGTGTTGCATTCCGATATTCTCCGACAAGGCTTCGCCTGTGATTTCGCGCGTCCCGCGGCTGCGAAAATAGTCAAGCAATTTCCGGAACAGAATATTTCCCAGGCCTTTGCCTTTCAGATCGGAACGCACGATGATCGCGAACTCCGCTTGTTGGTTATCGGGGTCGGCAACCGCTCGTACCACGCCCAGCGTTTCCGGCTGGCCGTCGGCGCCGGTGCGGGTGGCGATGAAGGCCATGGCACGGTCGTAGTCGATCTGGGTCAGGCGCGCGAGCTGGGTTGGCGGCAGTTCCTTCATCGCCGAGAAGAAGCGCAGGCGCACGTCGTCGGGGTCGAGTTGGCTGAAGAAGCGCACATGGGCTGGCGCATCTTCCGGCCGGATCGGGCGCAGCAACAAGGGGGCGCCCTGCCACTGGATTTCCTGCTCCAGTTCCTGCGGATAGGGCCGGATCGCCATGCTGCTTTCGGCGCGGCGCAGGCCAAGCGTGGCGCGGACGCCGTGCACCCGCAGCACGCCGTCAACCACCGTCACGGGATCGATTTCCAGCGCAGCGATTTCGCCGATATCGGCCACCAGTTCGGCGACGTGCACCAGCGCACCGCACAGGATTTCGCGCTCGTCGACCAGGGCGCGGCCAACGCCGGTACGGCGCAGCATGTCGCGCGCCAGCACGGTGTTCAACGGCGGCAAGCCGACAGCGCGGTCGTCCACCACGCGGCCTGCGCTGCCTCCCAGGCCTACGCTGATGGCGGGGCCGAAGACCGGGTCGACCTGCATGGCGATGCGAAGCTGCTGCACGTTGCCGCCGGCCGGCTCGCTCGCCAGCGGCAGGCCGTAAGCGGCCAGCAGCACGGACAGGTCGGCCGGCGCCAATTCGGCCTGTCCGGCGGCGCGCGCCGCCTGTACCAGGTTGCGCGCGGCCTGGCGCTCCGGTACGGAATGGGCGGGCACCTGGCCCGGCACTTCAATCAGCAATGCCTGGTTGCGCGCGTACTGCACCACCTGGCTGTAGGCACGCACGGCTTTTTCAGGGGTATCGTAGGTCGGCAGGCCGGCGTCGGCAAATACCTGCCTTGCGCGCGCCACCGACGCGCCGCCCAGCCAGCAGGAAAGCACGCTGCGGCCGCTTTGGCGCAGCACTGGCGCCAAGGCTTCCGCCACGCCCGTGCTGGCTGCGGCCGACGACGGCGCGTGCACGATCAGCAGCGCGTCCGCGCCGGGGTCGGCCAGCAAGGCATTGGCTACGGCGACGTGGCGCTCGGCGCTGGCTTCGCCGCCGATGTCGATCGGGTTGGCCAGCAGCAGGCCTGGCGGCAGCTCCTTGGCCAGGCGCTTGCCAGTGTCGGGCGAGAATTGCGCGAGCTTGCCGTGCACGTACTGCAGCGCATCCGCCGCCAGCTTGCCGGTGCCGCTGCCATTGCTCATGATGGCCAGCCGGGTGCCGCGCGTGGGCTTTGCGCGCGCCACCGTTTCAACCGCGTCAAACAGGTCGGCCGATGAATAGACACGCAACATGCCGGCGCGGCGGATCACGGCGTCGTACACCTTGTCGTCGCCGCTGCGGCCGGCCTTCAGCACTACCACCGGCTTGCCGCGAGCTGCCAGGCGGGCGGCCGAAATGAACTTGCGGGCGCAGCTTACCGATTCGATGTGCATGATGATGGCGTTCGTGTCATCGTCCGCCGCCAGGTAGTCCAGCATGTCGCCCAGGTCGATATCGCCGCCCTCCACCACCGATACCACGCGCGAGAAGCCGATGCCGTGCAACTGCGCCCAGTCCAGCACTGCCGTCATCACGGTCGCCGACTGGGAAATGAAGGCGGTCTTGCCCGGCTTGGCGCCAACATGGGCGGCGCTTGCGTTCAGGCCCGCCAGCGGTGCTACCAGGCCGATGCCGCCCGGCCCCAGGATGCGCAGCAGGTAGGGACGCGCAGCCCGCATGATCTGCTGGCGTATGCTGTCGCTGACCGGCGTCAGGATGATGGCGCCGCGCGTGCCGCGTGCACCAAGGTCGGCGATCAGGGACGGCACCGTATCCGGTGGCGTGCAGATGATGGCCAGGTCCGGCGCGCGCGGCAAGGCGGACAGGCGCGGGTAGCAGGGAATGCCGCGCAACTGCTCGTACTTAGGATTGACTGGCCAGATGGCGCCGGCAAAGCCGCTTTCGGCCATATTGTTCATCACCTGCGTGCCCATGCGGTCGGGCCGCAGCGAGGCGCCGAAAATGGCGACCGAACCGGGTTCGAACAGGCTGTCCATATTCCTGACGCTCATGGCGGCGCTCTCCTACCAGCGTGAGTAGTGGTCTTCGGTCACGCCCGCCAGCTGCGTGACGATGCGTTTCGGCCCATCCGGCTCGCTGCGCACCCAGCCGCTGAAGTGTCCAACGGGCTGGATATAGCGGCTGGCAGCCACCAGCAGGTTGCGGTTCTGCTGGCGCGCGCCGTCCGGCGTAAAGAACAGCTCGAGCTGATCGTCTTCGGTGAAGATATGCCAGCGCTGCATCGGGTCGTGCGGGTCGAAGATGAAATGCGCAGGCGCCAGCGGCACCACTTCGCCATCGATCCAAAGCGCATTTTCGTGGCCGCCGAAATAGCCCGACTGCAGGTTGAAGCCCATCTCCAGGCTATGGCCGGAAGCCCAGCGCCAGGAGGTTTCGCGCGCCAGCAAGCCGTTCGAGTAATCGAAGCTGGCGACGCCGCCATCGAGCTTGTATTCGTCGCGGAAAGTGCGGATTTCTCCGGTCAGAGGCATGCCGGGCGACTTCTGGGTGCCGTGCAGCGCCCCGCCCTGCACCGGGCCGGTTGCCAGCAGCAGCGGTGCGATCGGCGGGCCGAACTCGGCGTCGATCTCCATGTACGGGCAGCGCAGGGTCAACTGATAGCGTTCACCTTCCAGTGGTTCGATGCTGATCCGGGTGCCGCGCGCGCGGAACCAGCTGGCCGCGCCCGCGTGCTCGCCGACGCCGACCGACATCCGTCCCGGCAGGCCATCCTGCGAGAAGTCGGCCATCATGTCGCAGTCGTTGCGGTCGAAGGCGTAGGCGAAGCAGGTGCTGGTCCAGCCCAGGTCGACGATGGCGACAGCCGCGATCACCTGCTCGGATACCAGCGAAACATAGTGCCATTTCTTGTGGTGGAAGCGGCGCCACAGGCTGTTGCGCGCGTGCTCGCCCGCCAGCAGATGCCAGTCGAACGATTCGGTGGCGCCGGAAAAGCGGCCGAGCAGCGGCTTGCCGTCAGTGCCGACCACCCGTTGCGGTGCTGGCGCAAGCTTCATTGTTCGACTCCCTGTGCATCCAGTTCCGCCTGCAGCGTGGCGGCAAAGCCCGGCGGTTCGCTGGCCTGCACCTGAACGCTGGGGCAGCCATGCCAGTTGGCCAGGCGCTGCACGGCGCCAGCCACGTCACGCACAAAGCGGTCCGTGACGCGGGCCCCTGGCTCCAGCACCAGGTTCTTCAGCTCGAAAATGCCGCCGCGGCGGTGCGCCTTGGCGTCGATACGGCCCACCAATGCGCCGCGGCGCAGGATAGGGAGCGTGAAGTAGCCATAGCGTCGCTTTTCCGCCGGCGTGTAGCATTCCAGACGGTAGTCGAAGCCGAACAGGTCCACCGCGCGGCGGCGGTCCCATACCACCGGGTCGAACGGCGACAGGATGGTGGTCAGCGTCGGCGACAGGCCGCCGTTGGCAGCAGCCTGCGCCAGGTCGGCCAGCTCGTGGTGGATGTAGACCGGGTCTTTCCAGCCGTCGACGCGGGCACGCCACAGCAGGCCCTCCTCGGCCAGCGCTTCCAGGTCCGGGCGCGGTGGCCTGGTGCGATAGTAATCGGCGACCCAGGCGCTGCGCGCCAGGCCCAGGGCGCGCACGGATTTCAGCGCCAGTTCGCGTCGAGTCTCATCCATGCCGGGCATCTGGCTGTCGTCCCAGCCGGGCAGCACGCGCTCAGCCAGGTCGTACACGCGCTGGAAATTATGGCGGCGCGCAATCATCAATTCGCCGGCGGTGAACAGCACTTCCAGCGAGCGCTTCTCTGGTTTCCACTCCCACCAGCCACCGCCCTTGCCATCGGTGCGCTCGAAGTCAGCCGATCGCACCGGCCCATTGCTGCGGATATGCTGCAGCACGCGATCGACGTCGGCGCGCCGCTCCTTCATCCACTGCGCGGAATACTTCCAGCCCATCGCGCTCGGGTCGACCATGCGATGGCGCAGCAGGCGGTAATCCTCGATCGGCACGAAGCACGCTTCATGCGCCCAGTACTCGAACAGCGCGCCCTCGGCCAGATGCTCTTCCAGCCAGGACTGGGGATAGTCGCCCAGGCGGCTCCACAACACCAGGTAGGGACTGCGCGCCACCACGTGGATGGTATCGATCTGCAGCACACCCATGCTGCGGATCGCCTCCAGCACGTCGGCCTTCTGCGCCTTGCGCCGGCGCGGCTGCAGCAAGCCCTGCGCCGCCAGGTGCAAGGCACGTGCCGCGGCAAGGGAGAGATTCAGTTCGCTCAAGTCTCGGTTCCTGTAGGGGATGAACGCCTATTCTAATAGCGAATTGACAGTATTTCTTGGCATTTTGCGAAGGATGGTGGCTGTAAGGCAGCATCGTTCGGCTTTTTTGTCCCCACTGCCGGGGTTTGAGTGCAAAATAAGCCTGTGCCAACGTCGACCGCCCGCCAGCTTTTCCGCCAGCTGTATCGCATGATACTGCTGCCCTCTTTCACGCTGGTTTTGCTGGTGATCATGTGGGCCGACGTCTTTTACCAGCTTAAACAGGACGCAGAAAGCGCGCATTACGACGCCGTGCAGCACAGCCATTCGTTGGCGCGCACGCTGGCCGAGCATTCCGGCCATCTGCTGCGCCAGGCCGACCATGCCACCCAGCTGTTCAAGCTCAAATTCGAAGAAACCAACGGCGCCCTGCGCCTGCCGGAATTCAGCAAGCGTGGCGGGCTGCTGGACTCGGTCATGCCGGCCCGCCTTGAACTGCCCATCGCGCTGATCGACGCCAACGGCAAGCTGGTCGACAGCATGCACGGCGCTTTCCCGCCCAACTCCGCCAACCAGAGCTATTTCAAGGCACTGTCCACCACAGCCGGCGACGCCGCCCTGGTAACCAATCCGATGGTGGAACCCATTACCAAGAAGTGGCAAATCCAGATCGCGCGCCGGCTGGACGACAAGGCCGGTAAATTCGCCGGCGTGATCGTGCTGATGATCGATCCAGCCTACTTCGTCGAAGATTACGACCGCCTGCATGTGGACGAAGGCGGCCTGGTAATGCTGATCAGCCGCGATACCGCCCTCGCCACCGGCCGCGTCGACGAAAAACTGTTCATTACCGACGCGATCGATTATGTGGCGCCGGCCGACCCGGTCAACCTGCCGGAAGAACTGCTGCTCAAGACTCCGATCGACAAGATCGAGCGCATCTACGGCTTCCGCGACATGCCGCGCTATTCGCTGACCGCCGTGGTAGGCGATGCCAAGGCGCACGCGCTGGCCAAATACTATAGCCAGCGGCGCCTGTACTTTGGCGTCACCGCCATCGTTTCGGTGGTGGTGCTGATCTTCAGCTTCCTGCTGACGCGCCAGGCCCAGCGCCTGCGCGAAAGCACACGCGAGGCGACTTATGCCCGCGAAAAGCTGCACGCGGCTGTCGACGCCAGCCTGGATGCGCTGTTCCTGATCAAAGCCTGCCGTGCCGGCGGCAGCGGCAGCGAAATCACGGACTTCATCCTGGTCGACGTGAACGAGCGCGGGGCACGTGTCCTCGGCTACCCTGCGGACGAAGCGCTGGGCAAGCGCATGGGGGACATGCTGCCGCATTGGCATAGCGAAGGTATGTTCGACAAATGCCTGGGCGTGATGCGCACCGGCGAGCCGCTGGAAGAGGAATTCGAATCGACTGTTTTCGGCGAACCGCTCTGGCTGCGGCACCAGATCGTCGCCATCGAAGACGGCGTTGCCGTTACCGCCCGTAATATCACCGAACGCAAACGTTCCGAAATGGCGGTGCGCCAGAACCAGGCGGAGCTGCAGGCGGTCAACGATGCTTCGCCACTGGGCCTGGTGCGCGCCGACAAGGATGGCAAATGCAGCTATGTCAACCGGACCTTCGAGGCGATCACCGGCATGTCGCGCGAGAGCGCGCTGGGCGACGGCTGGTTCAATGCCGTGCACCCGAACGACCGCGAAATGTTGCGCGCCTCGCTGCGCCACCTGAATACGACCCAGCAGGCCTTCCAGGAAACCCTGCGTTGCCTGCACCCGGACGGCAAGATCGTCTGGACCTCGATCAAGGTGGCGCCGATCGTGATCGACAGCGAAATCGCCGGTTATGTCGGGACCCTGGACGACATCACCCTGGTCCGCAAATCGGTCATGGCCCTGCGCGAAAGCGAAGCGCGCCTTCGCACCATTGCCGATACCCTGCCGGCCATGATCGCCTACATCGATTTCGAGGAGATCTACCGCTTTCACAATCTCGCTTATGAGCGCGAATTCAGCAAGACCGGCCTGGAAGTCACCGGGCGCACGGTGCAGGAAACCGTGGGCGAGAAGCGCTACGCCTTGCTGCAGCCTTACATCGCGCGCGCGCTGCGCGGCGAAACCCTGACCTTTGAGGAAGAAGACGACAGCGGCGATTACCTGCGCACCTACGACGTGGTCTACATCCCCCAGTTCGACGAAGACGGCATTACCGTGATCGGCTTCCACGTCATGCGGCAGGACGTGACGGCACAAAAGCGCGAGAAGCAGCGCTTGCTGAAGCTGTCGCAGGTCGATGCCCTGACCGGCTTGACCAACCGCGCCGGCTTCCTGCAAAAGCTGAATGAAACCATGGTAGCCTGCCGCGAAGGCGAAGGCCTGATGGCTGTGATGTACCTCGATATCGACCGCTTCAAGCCGATTAACGACACTTACGGCCATGCGGTAGGCGATGCACTGCTCAAGGCCTTCTCGGCGCGCCTGTCCAATACCGTGCGCGCCAGCGATACCGTGGCGCGTCTGGGCGGGGACGAATTCACCATCATCATGGACCACATTTCGAAGACCGAAGACGCCGCAGTCACCGCAGCGAAGATCGTGCACGCCATGCAGCAGCCATTTGAACTGGATGGGATCCTGGCCAATGTTTCCACCAGCATCGGCCTGACCTATTACCGGGATGAAGATATCAGTCCAGCCGAATTGCTGAAACGGGCCGATTTGCTCTTGTACGACGCCAAACAGGCAGGCCGCAACACCTTCCGCAGCGGCAACCCATTGCCGGAAATGCGCTCGCCAAACGCGGCCTGACCGGGATCAAGACATCCGCCTGCCGTTTGCGCTATATTTGCGCTTCCCACGCCCTGCCTTACATTTCATGCGCCTGCTGCACACTTCCGATTGGCATCTTGGCCAGTCCTTGCATAATTTTGATCGCCATTACGAGCACCAGCGCTTCCTGGACTGGCTGCTTGATACCATCGTGTCCGAACAAGCCGATGCCCTCCTTGTGGCAGGCGATATTTTCGACAACGCCAATCCGTCGGCAGCCTCGCAGCGCCAGCTGTATACCTTCCTGCAGCAGGCCCGCGCCCGCGCGCCGCAGTTGGATATCGTCGTCATCGCAGGCAACCACGATTCGCCGGGCCGCCTCGAGGCCCCCGGGCCCCTGCTGGGAGTGCATGGCACCACCGTGATCGGCTATCCGCACCGCGACGCCGACGGCAATATCGCCATGGAACGCATGCTGGTGCCGCTGACCGGCAAGGATGGCGCCGTCGGCGCATGGGTGCTTGCCGTCCCCTTCCTGCGCCACGGCGACGTGCCGCGCCTGCCCTCGGTTGAGCCGCAGGCAGCAACCGAGGGCGCCGACGCAACGCAGCCCGATCCCTACTTGAGCGGCATTGCGGAGCTGTACCGCCAGGCGCTGGAACTGGCCAGCAGCCGCGCCGCCGACGGCCAGGCCATCGTCGCCATGGGGCATTGCCATATGGTCAACGGCACCATGTCGGCCGATTCCGAGCGCCGCATCGTGATCGGCGGCACGGAAATGCTCCCCACCGGCATCTTCCCGCCGCCCATCGCCTACGCAGCACTGGGCCACCTGCACCTGGCGCAGCAAGTCGGCCCGCATGCCCATATCCGTTATTGCGGCAGCCCGATCCCGTTGTCCTTCGCCGAAACCAGTTACGCGCACCAGGTCCTGCGCGTCGACCTGAACGGCGCACAGGTCGGCGAGATCACCGCCCTGCCGATCCCGCGCGCCGTGCAATTGCTGCGCGTGCCGGAAAAGCCGGCCACGCTGGAAGAAGTGAAAGCCGCCCTCGCCGCGCTCGACCTGCCCGACGTGCCGCTCGAACAGCAGCCGCTGCTTGAAGTGCGCATCAAGCTGACCGCACCGGAACCCGGCCTGCGCGCGGCCATCGAGGAGGCGCTGCAAGGCAAGCCAATCCGCCTGGCGAAAATTGAAACCTCGAGCGCTGCCCGCGCTTCCTTTGAGGAAGCGGCGCTGTCGCTCGACCAGCTGGCCACGCTGCAGCCGGACGACATCTTCAAACGCCTGTACCAGCAGCGCTACGGCACCGAAGTCCCGCCCGAACAACTGGCCGCCTTTGCCGAACTGGTGCAGCCATGAGGGTGCTGCGCATCGCCGGCAAAAACCTGGCCTCGCTGGCCGACGAATTCTCGGTCGACTTCACCGCCCAGCCGCTGGCCGACGCCGGCCTGTTCGCCATCAGCGGCCCAACCGGCGCCGGTAAAAGCACCCTGCTCGACGCGCTGTGCCTCGCGCTGTACGACGACACGCCGCGCCTGCACAAGGCGGAGGGTAAAACGCCCGACGTCGGCGACCCGGTATCGTCGCAAGACCCGCGCACCTTGCTGCGCCGTGGCGCCGCCGAAGGCTGGGCCGAAGTCGACTTCATCGGCAACGACGGCGCCTCCTACCGCGCGCGCTGGAACGTCTGGCGCGCCCGCACCAAGGCCGCCGGCGCTTTGCAGCCAACCACGATGTCGCTGCACAAACTGCCAGGACTGCAGCCGCTCGGTCACAAGAAGACCGAAGTCATGGCCGAAATCGTGCAGCGCGTCGGCCTGAGCTTCGACCAGTTCACGCGCGCCGTGCTGCTGGCGCAGAACGAGTTCTCGGCCTTCCTCAAGGCCAGGGATGACGAGCGCGGCACCCTGCTGGAAACCCTGACCGGCAGCGGCATTTACAGCGAAATTTCAAAGCGTGCATTTGAACGCTGGCGCGCCGAAGAACTGGCCCTGAAGACCCTCACCGCCGGCCTGGCGAACCAGCAACCCCTGTCGGCCGAGCAGCGTGCCGAAATCATCGCGCAGTCAGAAGCCGCCGAAGCAGCGTTGCACGCCTCCGCGCAGCGCGTCACGGCGCTGGAAGCCGACTTGCGCTGGCACCAGCAAGCCGAGCGCCTGGCTGTGGCCGTGCAGCATGCACGCGACCATTTCCAGCAACGGCAGCAAGAATCCGATGCTACCGCTCCGCGCCGCGCCGTGCTGGCGCAACTCGATGCAGTGCAGCCAGCGCGCGCTTTGGACGACGAAGTAGTGCGACTCGCAGCCGAACGCGCCAGCACCCAGGCCGCGATTTCACTCGCCGAGCAGGAAGCCGAACGTACTCGCCTGGCGCTGGAAGTGCTGACCAGTGATGTGCAGCAAGCCGGTGCCGCGCTGGCCGCCGCTGAAGCCGCACAGCATGCGGCGGCGCCGCTGCTGGACCAGGCGAAAGCGCTCGACACCCGCCTGGAATCGTTGCAAGCCGCCTTCGCCCAGGCCGCCAGCGCACGCGACGCCGCAGTCCAGGCCGAGGCCACCGCGCGAGCTGCCCTGGGCGCGCGCGCGGAACAGCAAAAGGCACTGGCCGACCAGCAGCAAGCCTGCGAACAATGGCTGGCCGCGCACGAGCTCTGGTCGGCGCTGGCGCGCGACTGGGCGCGCTGGGATGTGCTGTTTGCGCAAGCCGGCCAGTTGGCCAGCCGCGCAGACCAGCAATCGCAATCGCTGGCTGCCGTCCAGCAGGCCGCCGCTCGCCAGCGACAGGAGGAAACACACGCCCGCAACAGCCTGGCGGCTGCAAACGAGCGCCTGCGCCAGGCCGAATCCCAGCGCGACCAGGCCACCAAAGCGCTGGCCGGCATCGATGCCGACAGCATCGCGCAGCTGCGCCAGCTTCTTGACCAGCGCCGCACTTTGCTGGCCGGGGCAAGCGCCGCCTGGCAAGAGCTGGCCCAGCTCAGCGCACGCCAGCAGGACCTGTCCGCACGCAGCGCTTCGCTGCAGGCCGCCCGCACCAGCGCCGAAGCCGAAGTTGCCGCCGCCCACGAGGCCAACCTCGCGCTCGTGGCAGCCTCCACGCAGGCCGAGCGCTCGCTGAAGCTGGCCGAAGCCGCCACCGGCGAAAGCGTCGAAAAACTGCGCGCCACGCTGCAGGACGAGACCCCCTGTCCGGTTTGCGGCTCGCACGAGCATCCATACCGCAATGAAGACGGCCCTTTGCATGCCATGCTGGCGCAGTTGCAGGCCGAAGTACACGACTGCCGCGACAGGCTGCAACGCAATATCAAACACGAGGCCGAGCAGCAAGCCCGCCTGCAATCGAGCGTCGAGCAATTGGCCGCTATCGGCGTGGAACAGCACAGCATCAGCAACACGCTCACCGGCGCCCAGGATCGCTGGCAATCTGCGCACCAGGCCCTCGCGGAACACACCGGACAGGCTGCGGACGGCGATGACAACCCGGACTGGCTCGCTGCGCACGCGGATGCCCTGCAATCGGCACTGCGCGCCCTGGAAAGCCAGGAGCAAACTTGCCGCCAGGCCGCGCGCACCCGCGAAGTAGCGCAAACTGCGTGCGAGCAGGCGTCGGCTGAATGCAGCCGCCACCAGCAGGCGCTGTCGGCTGCCCAGAACGCCCTGGCCCAGTCGGAAGCCCAGCACAAGGCCCTGGACGGGCAGCGCATCGACACCGCGCTGCAAATTGCCAACCTGCTCGACCAGCTTGACGTTCCCCTGGCGCGCGCCGGCTGGCAGGACGAATGGAAGGCAAGCCCTGCGCGCTTCCATGAGCAACGCGCGCGCGAGAGCAAGCAATGGCAAATGCAACGCCAGTCGGCGGATGAACGCACCGCCGCAATTGCTGCGATAGGCATCGAATTGCAGGCCCTGCGTGCCACCCACGAACGCAGCAGGTCCGACGCCAATACCACCCAAGCGGCTGCCGAACAGGCCCGCGCTTCGCTCGACGCCGCGACCGCCGAACGCCAGGCGCTATGGCAAGGCCGCCCGGCACGCGAGGTGGAAGCCGAACTGCGCGCAGCAGTCGCCACCGCCCGCGCCGCACTTCAGGC
>JBCNOX010000080.1:0-13544 GCA_039593645.1 Pseudoduganella sp. | reverse complement strand
ACGAGCACGCCGAAGGCGTCGGCCACGACGGCCAGTTCGGACGGGTCGAAGGTCTTGACGGTGATGCCCAGCGGCTCGGCGCGGGTCTGCACCACTTCCAGGGTCTGCGGCAGCACGTCGTTGGCAACGTAGAAGGTGTTCGACTTGGACTTGCCGACGCGCTGGATCAGGGTCATGGCTTCGGCAGCGGCGGTGCCTTCGTCCAGCATGGACGAGTTGGCGATGGCCATGCCGGTCAGGTCGATCAGCACCTGCTGGAAGTTCAGGATCGCTTCCAGGCGGCCCTGGGAGATCTCTGGCTGGTACGGGGTGTAAGCGGTGTACCAGGCTGGATTTTCGAAGATGTTACGCAGGATCACGCCTGGGGTGTGGGCGTTGTAGTAGCCCTGGCCGATCAGGGATTTCAGCACCTTGTTCTTGGCAGCGATGCCTTTCAGCTTGGCCAGCGCTTCATTTTCCGGCAGTGGCTGGAAGAATTGGCCCAGGGGCAGGGCGCTCTTGTTGCGGATGCCCGGCGGGACGATGGCATCGATCAGGGCGGCGCGGCTGGCGTAGCCGAGCACGTCCAGCATTTGCTGCTGTTCTGCGGCTTCCGGGCCGATGTGGCGGGCGATAAAGGCATCGCGGGCTTCAAGTTGGGTCAGGCTGGTGCGGGTCATGGTGGGAAATCTCTTGGCCAGAATGTGAAAAGGGCCGGCATGCAGCCGGCCCGGTAAAGCGGTACTTAGTGCGCGACGTTGCCGTAAGCGGCTGCGTCCAGCAGGCCGTTGATGGCGTTGGCATCGCTAGGCTTGATCTTGAACAGCCAGGCGCCGTAGGCGTCGGAGTTGATCGATTCAGGTGCGCCGACCACGGCGTCGTTCACGGCAACCACTTCGCCGGATACCGGCGCGTAGATGTCGGAAGCGGCTTTCACCGATTCCACCACGGCGGCGTCGTCGCCGGCGGTGTAGGTGTTGCCCACTTTTGGCAGCTCGACGAACACGATGTCGCCCAGGGCGTCTTGCGCGAATTCGGTGATGCCGACGGTCACGGTGCCGTCTGCTTCAGCGCGTACCCACTCGTGGGACTCGGTGTACTTCAGGTCTGCTGGAATGTTGCTCATGTTGGCTCCAAGGCTAAGGTTATTGTTTGGTTCTGCTGAATTCTGGCTCAAGCAACCAGGATTTTACCGTTACGCACGAAAGGCAGCTTCACCACGGTGGCGGCCAGCTTCTTGTCGCGGATTTCCACGTGCACGGTGTCGCCCACGTTCACGCCCATCGGCACGCGTGCCAGCGCGATCGCCTGCTGCATGGTCGGGGAGAAGGTGCCGGACGTGATTTCGCCGGTGGCGCCGTCGGCGGCGATGACTTTCTGGTGGGCGCGCAGCACGCCGCCTTTTTCACGCAGGATCAGGCCGACGAATTGCGCGTTCTGGCCTTTGGCCAGCAGGGCTGCCTTGCCGATGAAGTCGCGCTCGGAGACCAGGTCGATGGTCCATGCCAGGCCGGCGTCCAGCGGGTTCACGGTTTCGTCCATATCCTGGCCGTACAGGTTCATGCCGGCTTCCAGGCGCAGCGTGTCGCGCGCGCCCAGGCCGGCCGGCTTCACGCCTGCCGCGGCCAGCGCGTTCCACAGCTTTTCCGCCTGGTCAGCCGCCACGCCGATCTCGAAACCGTCTTCGCCGGTGTAGCCGGTGCGTGCCACCATGGCTTCGCCGAAGGCGGTGCCAGGCACCAGGGCCACGTTGAATGGCTTCATTTCGGCGGTGGCTGCCTTGGATTCAGGAATCACTTCCCACACCTTGGCGCGGGCGTTCGGGCCTTGCACGGCGATCAGGGCCATGGCGTTGGCGCCGTCGCGGCGCTGGGTGATGGTCAGGCCGGCGTTGGTGGCTTCGTTCTGCTGGTTCATCCACGCCACGTCTTTTTCCGCGGTACCGGCGTTGACCACCAGGCGGAACCACTCTTCGTTGATGAAGTAGATGATCAGGTCGTCGATGACGGTGCCTTCCGGGGTCAGCATGCAGGAGTACAGGGCCTTGCCCGATACCTGCAGCTTGTCGACGTTGTTGGCGACCAGGCCGCGCAGGAAGGAGCGCACGTTGGCGCCCTTGATGTCAACGACGCACATGTGGGCCACGTCGAACATGCCGACGTCGGTGCGTACGGCGTGGTGCTCTTCGATCTGGGAGCCGTAGTTGACCGGCATGTCCCAGCCGCCGAAGTCGACCATACGGGCGCCGAGGGCACGGTGAGCATTGTTGAGTGGGGTTGCTTTGAGCGTCATTGATACCTCAGGGCAGAGAATAGGGGTTAATAAACGTAAACATGAATACGCCTACCCCTCTGTCCTTGGTACCTGAGAGATAACGGGATGGTATTCCCGCACGCCCCTTCGGTGGGCCCTGCGCCTTGGCGGGCCGCTCTCCAGAGTTTCAGCCCTTGCGGGCCCTTGTTCGGTCCTTTTGCCTGAGAGTTTCTGGGTAATGCCCCTTCGGCGCCAGCGTGCGCTGGTCTCTCCCGATCAAGACTTGCGACTATATGACAGGAGGGCAATAAAGTCAATCTTGACGCCCCTTTGGCGCGGCCTGCGCTAGAATGGCCGGACATCCATTTGCATAGTGGAGCGACCATGAGCGAAGAAAAGCAAAAGCGCGAAACGGAAGCCTGGTTTACCCTGTCCGGCGACGTGAACAGCGATATGGTGCACCGCGTGTTCGACGCGGTGGCGGACATGACCGAGGATGGCATCGAGACGGCCCACATCCTGATCCAGTCCAATGGCGGTTACGTGAGCGATGGCCTGTGCCTGCACAATTACCTGCGCAACCTGCCGATCAAGATCGTGACGTATAACGGCGGGGCGGTGGCCTCGATTGCGGTGATCCTGTTCCTGTCCGGCGAAGAGCGCTATGCCAGCGAAACGGCGCGCTTCATGGTGCACAAGTCGCATGCCAGCGCGCCGCACGGCGCACGGCCCGATGCGCTGCGCATCATTGTTGAAGGCTTGCAGGCCGACGATGCCCGCACCGAGTCCATCCTGCGCAAACACGTCCGGCTGACCGATGAGCACTGGAATATCCACGCCTATTCCGACTTGCACCTGACTGCGCAGGAGGCTGCGAAGGTGGGCCTGGTCAACGCAGTGGCGGATTTCAAGCCGCCCAAGGGCAAGCGCGTAACGAACATCTGAAAAGGCAAGGGCCTGGAAGCGCGCTCCCAGGCCCCTCATGGATCGCCCGTCATTTAGCGATTGCCGCTACGGCTGGCGGGGGTCTTCTTGTCGGTCTTGCTTTGGCGGCCGCTATCGGACTGCTGGCTGGAAGGCTGGGCGCCCGAACGCGAACCCTGGTCGGCGCTCTGGCGGGTGCCGGAGCCCGAGCTTTGCTTGCTGGATTTTTGCCTGGATTTCATGACAGTTCCTTTCTGAAGGATCGGAACTTCATCATGCTTTGCGCAATAGTAAAGGTGAATCGGAATATCACTGACTGGCGTGTAGGACTTGACCTTGCACCACTGTGGTGCAAACTCAACTGTTTGGCCACATTGCCGTAAATATTTGCAGATTCTGTTGGTTTCCCTATTGCCATGTGGAAAGAATCTGCGACAATGTGAATAACCACCAAAGTCAGGTCAGACCATGCTTCCAGAAAACCCAACATCTTCGGCGCCCAAAAAAGCGGTCACGCCGCGGCATGCCTTGCTGGAAAACCTGATCAGCCTGGTCAACAAGCACATCAGCGAACAGTTCAGCGCCTTGTCCACCAAATGGGCAGGCAGCCTGGTCGACGCCGGCGAGGCGGTCGACGTCAAGACGCTGCAAGCGCGGCTGCGCGCCGGCAATCGCCTGCGTACCGATCATTACGCCTTCCTCGGGATCTTCGCCCGGCAACTGGAAAACGACCTGCGCCTGGAGATCGCTCAGCTGGCGCCTGGCCAGAAGGCCCCGGTGCGCAAGATGGCCGAAGCGCTGTCGCTGATATCCATGGAGGAAATGGATACCAAGGTGACCCTGGGCAGCTTCAGCAAAGCATTCGAAGTCAAATATGCCGACGGCCTGGCCACGCTCAATGTGCGCCTGGCCTTCCTGCTGGATCGCGACATCCTGCGCATCAACCAGAATCCGTTCCGTCCCGAAGTGTTCCTTGGCGCCTTCCAGCAAGCCTGGATCGATTTCATCAAGGACGAGGAAGCGGCGGAGCTGATCAAGCCGTTCCTGCGGCCGGATGAATTCTTCGATTTTGGCGCCATGCTCGAAGAGCTGAGCACCGCGCTCGAGCGCAAAGGCGTGGGGCCGGGTTCGGTGGAAAAGCACAAGACGCGCCGTGCCGACTCGCACGACGCATCGTCCTCCCGTAAAAAGAACCAGCAGGCTGCGCTGGCGGAACAATTGCGCCAGTTCTTCTCTGGCGCCGGCGACGCGCCTGGCGGGAAATCGGCGCCGAGCGGCTTTGAGCAATTGGGCGACCTCGACCTGTCGCTGCCTACCCTGAGCGTGACGCCGGGCCTGTATGGCACGCCGGCGCACACTGCGGATTCCGCCAATGCGGCGGCGCCGGCACAGCCGATTCCTGCGCCTGGTTTCGCGGCCGGCATGGCGCCTGGCGTGGCGATGCCGGGCATGGCTGGCGGTATGGTGGCTGGCGGGGCGCCAATGATGGCGGGCGTCCCTGGGGTTGCGGCGGCTGGCGGCATGGGCATTCCTGCCGGCGGCGTGGTATCCGGCGGCGGCTTGTCGATCATGCCGGGTGTCGCTGCCGGCGTGCCGGGCGTGGCGGCGCCGGGCGGCGTTGCGATGGCGCCTGGCGTGCCGATGGCTGCCGGCGCGGCAATGACTGGCATGCCGCTGGCAAGCGGCGGCACTGTCCAGGGGACTGGCGTCCCGGGCGGAATGTTGGGCGGCGTTGCAGTGCCTGGCGTGCCGGGCGGCGTAGCCGTGCCTGCGGGCGGTTGGATGCAGGGGCCGGCACAGGGCTTCCATGGCGGCGCCAATAATGAAGCGGCCCAGCGCGCATCGCTGATCAGCGCCAAGGAACCGCTGATGAATTTCCTGGCACAGCTGCAGCGCGCCGTGCCCTCTGGTGCCGTATTTGCCAGCGCCGAAAGCGGTGCCATGCCGGCGCCGGGCGTGGGTGTGAACCTGGCTGCGGGCTTCGCGGCCGGTCCGCTGCAGGCTGGCGGCGGCACGATGCCGGCACCGGGCTTTGCTGCGGGCGGCTCGATGGGCAACGTCTTCCTCCTGCCGCAGATCAAGGAGCAGGCGCCGGCCGGCAGCCTGACACGCGCCGACGAAGGCACCATCGACCTGCTGTCGGCGGTGTTCGACACCGTATTCCGCGACCAGAGCATTTCGCCTGAAATCCGCGACCTGATCCGCTTCCTGCAGATTCCGGTCCTGAAGGCTGCCCTGGTCGACAAGAACTTCTTCTTCCAAGAGGCGCACCCGGCACGCCGCATGATCGACCTGCTGTCGCGCATGGGCTGGGAGCAGCACAAGGATCCGGACGACCCGCTGTACAAGGCGATGCAGCGCAGCGTGGAAAAAGTCAGCCAGGATCACGAGGAAGAGCTGACCGTCTTCACCGAGGCGGTCAACGAGCTGGAAGCATCCATCAAGGCGGAGGAAGCCGCAGCGGCAGCCGCCATGGCGGAGCCGATCGCCAAGGCGCTCAAGCAGGAAAAGATGTCGGTGGCGGCCAAGTCGGCGAAGGATGCCGTGGCCTTGCGCATCGGTACTGGCGAAGTGGTGGCCATCGTCGAGGCCTTCCTCGAGAACAAGTGGGTGTCGGTGCTGACCATCGCCTACAGCGTCGAGGGAGAGAAGCCGGGCGCCGTCAACAACGCTACCCAGACCATGGATGACCTGATCTGGAGCGTGCGTCCGAAGATTACCCAGGACGAGCGCAAGAAGCTGATCAGCAAGCTGCCGACTTTGCTGTCCACCCTGAACAAGTGGCTGGACGTGATCAAGTGGCAGGAGCCGGACCGCCTGCAGTTCTTCGCCGAACTGGCCGAATGCCACGCCTCGATCGTGCGCGCGCCGATCGAGATGTCGCCGGAGCGCCAGATCGAAATCGCGATGGAAGTGGCGCGGAAGGACGCCGAGCGCCGCATGCAGCTGCAGGCGGTGGCTGAAGTGAAGGCCGAAGAGGCGCCGCCGCCGGACGACGACGCTGCCATCGAAGTGGACAGCCTCACGCGCGGCATGTGGCTGGAGTTCGACCAGGAAGACGGCAGCCAGCGCAAGGTCAAGCTGGCCTGGATCAGTCCACTCAAGACGCTGTACATCTTCTCGACCACGGGACGCCAGGAGGCATTCTCGATCACGGGCGAAGCCATGGTGGAGCAATTCCGCAAGGGCACCGTACGCCTGATCCGTACCGAGGGTGTGGTGGCGGCCGCGCTGTCGGTGGCAATGGGCGGTGTCGCTGC
This sequence comes from Pseudoduganella sp., assembly GCA_039593645.1. GTDB lineage: Bacteria > Pseudomonadota > Gammaproteobacteria > Burkholderiales > Burkholderiaceae_D > Rugamonas. The sequence goes on along the minus strand of JBCNOX010000080.1, from coordinate 7,128 downwards.
CGTCAACGACGACCATCACGATTTGCCGGCCAACGGTACTTCGGCCTGATTCGGGTCAGGCCTTGCGCAGGACGGCCAGCAGGCCGTCCGAGGCGTCCTCGATGTAATCCAGCACCGTATCAAAGCCATTCGCGCCGCCGTAGTACGGGTCGGGCACCACGTCCGATCCCGAGCGCGAGGCATACTCCATGAACAGCCTGACCTTGTGGCGGTGCTGCGCAGGGCAGGCGCGCTGCAGTATTTCCAGGTTGTCGTGGTCCATCGCCAGCACGTAATCGAAGTGCTCAAAGTCTTCGGCGGCCACCTTGCGGGCGCGCTGGGTGCTCAGGTCATAGCCGCGTGCGGCCGCGTGGCGGGTCGAACGCGGGTCCGGCGGGTTGCCAATATGGTATGCATGGGTGCCTGCCGAATCGATGTGCAGGTCGAGGCCAGCGGCTTGCGCGCGGGCCCGGAATACACCCTCTGCGGTCGGCGAGCGACAAATGTTACCCATGCATACAAACAGGATGGCGGTTCTGGTCTTCATTTTGTTCTTGCTATACAGGGAAAATGGTATGATTAGCCACTTTTTTAACACGTCCCCGCGGGCGAAGTACAGATAAAACGTGCGTCTATCTTCCATTAAATTGTCGGGATTTAAGTCGTTCGTCGATCCCACCAATTTCCAGGTACCCGGCCAGCTGGTCGGCGTGGTTGGTCCAAACGGTTGCGGCAAGTCCAATATTATCGACGCAGTGCGCTGGGTGCTGGGTGAATCGAAGGCCTCCGAGCTGCGCGGCGAGTCGATGCAGGACGTGATTTTCAACGGTTCCACCCACCGCAAGCCAGCCGGCCGCGCTTCCGTGGAACTGGTGTTCGACAACAACGAGGGCAAGGCGTCCGGCCAGTGGGGCCAGTACGCCGAAATCGCGGTCAAGCGCACGCTGACCCGTGACGGCACGTCCACCTACTACATCAACGGCCAGCCGGTGCGCCGGCGCGATATCACCGACATCTTCCTGGGTACCGGCCTGGGGCCGCGCGCCTACGCGATTATCGGCCAGGGCATGATCTCGCGCATCATCGAGTCGCGCCCGGAAGAGCTGCGCGTGTTCCTGGAGGAGGCCGCGGGTGTTTCGAAGTACAAGGAACGCCGCCGCGAGACCGAAAACCGCCTGCACGATACCCGCGAAAACCTGCTGCGCGTGGAAGACATCCTGCGCGAACTGAATAGCAACCTGGAAAAGCTGGAAGGCCAGGCGGCGGTAGCGACCAAGTTCCACCAGCTGCAGTCCGACCAGGAGGAAAAACAGAAGCTGCTTTGGCTGCTGCGCAAAAACGAGGCGCAGGCCGAGCAGGCGAAGTATTTCCGCGAGATGGAACAGGCGCAGAACGACCTGGAAGAGCAGACCGCAAAGCTGCGCAACGTGGAACTGACGCTGGAGCAGATGCGCCAGGCGCACTTCGCTGTCGGCGACCGCCTGCACCAGGCGCAGGGCCACCTGTACCAGACCAATGCCGAAATCGGCAGCCTGGAAGCGCAGATCAAGTTCGTGATCGAATCGCGCACCCGCCTGCAGCAGCAGCTCGCCACCCTGACCGCGCAGCGCGACCAGTGGGCGCAGCAGGCCGAGGAATACAGCGGCCAGGTCGCCGAGGCCGAAATCAACCTGGAAGAACTGTCGGCGCGCGTGGAGGAAGCGCGCATGCTGGCCGAGCAGAAGGCTGAATTGCTGCCGGTGCTGGAGCAGGAATGGCGCGAAGCCCAGACCAAGAGCACCGAGTCGCGTGCGCGCATCATGCAGGCGCAGCAGCAGCTGGAACTGGAATCGGCGCACCAGCGCAATGCCTCCAACATCCTGGCTGGCCTGGCGACCCGCAAGGAGCGCTTACAGCAGGAGAAGGGCGGGCTGGCAATGCCGGATTCCTCGCACCTGTCCAACCTGAAGATGCAGCTCGAGGAAAAGCAGCAGTCGCTGGAAGAGCAGAACATGATGCTCGAAGAAGCGCTGGAGCAGCAGCCTAAGCTGGAGGAAGAGCGCCAGGCGGCGCAAGCTGCCGTGCAGTCCGAGTCCGCCGCCACCCACCAGCTGGAAGCGCGCCTGAATGCGCTGCGCCAGCTGCAGGAACGCGTGCAGACCGAAGGCAAGATCACGCCATGGCTGCAAAAGCATGAGCTGAACGAGCTGCCGCGCCTGTGGCAGAAGCTGGATATCGAAGAGGGCTGGGAAACCGCCCTGGAAGCGGTGCTGCGCGAACGCACGTCGGCGCTGCAGGTGTCCAATATTGAGTGGGCCAAGCACTTCTTCAACGATGCGCCGCCGGCCAAGCTGGCCTTGTTCGCGCCTGCCGTTGCCCCCGCGGCGGCCGGCGATGGCGCGACGGCGCTGCGCCCGTTCATCGACTTGCTGAAGCTGAACGACCCGGGCTTGCGCGGCGTGCTGCAGGACTGGCTGCACAACGTCTTCCTGGCGGACGACAACGCCGGCGCCTTTGCGGCGCGTGCTACGCTGCCGGCAGGCGGCTGCTTTGTCACCAAACAAGGCCACATCATTACCCAGTCGTCCGTGCGCTTCTACGCGGCGGACGACGAGCAGGCCGGCATGCTGGGCCGCCAGCACGAAATCGACAACATCACCAAGCAGTTGCGTGCCCAATCCTTGCTGGCCGAAGAAGCGCGCGGCCGCGCCGTGCGGGCCGACGCCGCGCTGGGCAACCACAGCCGCCTGCTGACCGAGCTGCGCGCCAAGGTGCAGAACCTGACCGCCAGCGTGCACACGTTGCAGCTTGAAGTGGTCAAGCTGTCCGAGATCGAGGCCCGCTTCAACCAGCGCAGCAACCAGATCGAGAGCGACCTGGCCGAAATCGCCGCGCAGGAAGAAGAGCAGATGCAGATCAAGCTCGAATCCGAAGAGAAGTTCGAGCAGCTCGACATGGAGCTCGGCAACCTGCAAGGCGAGCACGAAGACGGCCAGACCGCCTTCATGGCGAAAGAGCAGCGCCTGGCCGATGCCCGCGAAGCCCTGCGCGAACTGGAACGCAAGGCGCAGGAAGCGGAATTCGCCGAAAAGTCCGGCCGCAGCCGGATCGAGGAACTGCGCCGCAACATCGCCACCGCCACTGCGCAAGTCGCGCAAGTGACGGAGAGCCTGCAGGCCGGCAAGCTGGAACTGGAAGGCCTGGAAGCCGGCACCGCCAACGAAGGCTTGCAGGACTTGCTGGATCGCCGCACGCAGCAGGAGCGCGCACTGGCCGACGCCCGCCATGAACTCGACCAGATCACGCAGCAGCTGCGCCAGTTCGAAGATGCCCGCATGCAGGGTGAGCGCAGCCTGCAGCCGCAGCGCGACAAGATCACCGAAATGCAATTGAAGGAACAGGCCGCGCGCCTGAACCAGGAGCAGTTCGCGCAGCAACTGGCGGAAGTGCAGGCCGACGAAGCCGCGCTGGCCGAGAAACTGCACCCGGACATGAAGGCGTCCTACCTGCAGGGCGAAGTGACGCGCCTGACCAACGCCATTGCCGCGCTGGGTGCCGTCAACCTGGCGGCGCTGGACGAACTGGCCACCGCGTCCGAGCGCAAGAACTTCCTGGACGCGCAAAACCGCGACCTGAACGAAGCGATTGCGACGCTGGAAGATGCGATCACCAAGATCGACAAGGAAACCCGCGACCTGCTGCAGGATACCTTCGACCGCGTCAACCAGAGCTTCTCCGAGCTGTTCCCGATCCTGTTCGGCGGCGGCCAGGCGAAGCTGATCATGACCGGCGAGGAAATCCTCGACTCCGGCGTGCAGGTCATGGCGCAACCGCCCGGCAAGAAGAACGCCACCATTCACCTGCTGTCCGGCGGCGAAAAAGCGCTGACCGCAACGGCCCTGGTGTTCTCGATGTTCCGACTGAATCCCGCGCCATTCTGCCTGCTGGACGAGGTGGACGCGCCACTGGACGATGCCAATACCGAGCGCTTCTGCCGTATGGTGAAGCGCATGTCCGACCAGACCCAATTCCTCTTCATCTCGCACAACAAGATTGCGATGGAGATGGCCAATCAACTGATCGGTGTGACGATGCAAGAACAAGGTGTATCGCGCATCGTGGCGGTGGACATGGAATCCGCCGCATCATTTGCTACAGAGGCTCAAGCCGCATGATTACAGATTTCCAAATGAGTTTGATTGTCGCCGGCGGCGTGTTCGTCGTTGGTGTCATTAGCTACAACAAATGGCAGGAGTACAAGCTGAAAAAGCGCGTCGAACGCGCGTTCGACGGCCAGCACGACGATGTCCTGATGCGCACCGATGACGGCGTGCGCGCCGAACCGCGCTTCCACCTCGACGACGTGCCGATGCCGGACGCCGGTTCCGGCGCCTACGGGGTTCCGGAACACGTCGGCAGCCACGTCGGCAATGTCGCAGCGCCAAACATTGCCCCGGACAGCAATGCGCCAACCCTGCCCGTGCGTACCGCCGATGCCGATGTCCCGGCCGAAGAACTGGCGACCTGCCTGGTCGACCCGCTGATCGATTGCCTGTTGCCGCTGGAGCTGGAGGCGCCCGCACGCGGCGAAAAGCTGCTGCCGGCGCTGCAGAAGCTGCGCTTTGTCGGCAACAAGCCTGTGCATTTTATCGGCCTGGCCGTCAGCGGCGACTGGGAACCGGTACGCCACGGCGTGGTCTACACCAAGCTGCAAGGCGGCGTGCAACTGGCCAGCCGCAGCACCGCATTGAATGAACTGGAATACTCCGAGCTGGTGACGCGCCTGCGCAGCGTGTCCGACGAAATCGGCGCTGAACCGCAGATCCCGGACATGATCGAAGTAATGCAGGATGCGAAAAACCTGCACCGCTTCGTCGCCAACCATGACGCGCAGCTGGGCGTGAACCTGGCTTCCAACGGCGCGCCATGGAATATTGCGACCCTGCTGGGCGCCCTGGAAAAGCTCGGCTTCGATGTGCGTCCGGACGGCCGCTACGCGATGCCGGACGGCGAGGGCGGCTACCTGTTCTCGCTGTCGACCAATGTCACGCTGGCCGAAGAGACCACTTCGCGCCTGACGCTGCTGCTGGACGTGCCTTGCGTGGCCCCTGCGCGCGACGGCTTTGGCTCGATGATCGGCTGCGCCAAGAACCTGATGGCGCGCCTGGACGCAACCATCGTCGACGACGCCAACCAGCCGCTGGCCGATGAAACCCTGGCCAGCATCGCCGGCCAGGTGCGCGAGTTCTACGACGATATGGCCGCATCGGATATCCCGGCCGGCTCCACCCGCGCGCTGCGCCTGTTCAGCTGACCAGAAACATGAGCAACACCCCACACGCAACACCGGCCGAACGCGCAGCCTGGCTGACCGCGGAACTGAACCGCCACTTGCACGCCTACCACGTGCTGGACGCGCCGACCATTCCCGACGCCGAATACGACAAGCTGTTCGTCGAGCTGCAGGCCATCGAAGCGGCCCACCCGGAATTGCAGGCGCCCGATTCGCCGACCCTGCGTGTCGGCGCGCCGCCGCTGGCGGAATTCGCCGCCGTGACGCACGCGGTACCAATGCTGTCGCTGAACAATGGTTTCAACGACGAAGATATCGAGAACTTCGACCGCCGCGTGCGCGAAGGACTGGATTCGGTACAACTGGTCGAATACGCCACCGAAGTCAAATTCGACGGCCTGGCCGTCAACCTGCGCTACGAGGACGGCGTCTTCGTACAAGCGGCAACGCGCGGCGATGGCTATACCGGCGAGGACGTCACCGCCAATATCCGTACCATCAAAGGCATTCCGCTGCGGCTGAAGACCGATGCGCCGCCGCCGGTGCTGGAAGTGCGCGGCGAAGTATTGATGTTCAAGGCCGATTTCGCCGCTTTGAACGCCCGCCAGCGCGAATTGGGCCAGAAAGAATTCGTGAACCCGCGCAACGCCGCTGCCGGCGCGCTGCGCCAGCTTGATTCCCGTATCACGGCGCTGCGCAAGCTGAGTTTCTACGCTTACGGCATCGGCGAGCTCACCGGCGCCGAATTGCCCGCAACGCATAGCGCACTGCTGGACTGGTATGCCGAACTTGGCCTGCCGGTATGCGCCGAGCGTGACGTCGTGCGCGGCAAGGATGGCTTGCTGGGCTACTACGAGCGCATTGGCAAAGCCCGTCCATCGCTGCCGTACGAGATCGACGGCGTGGTGTACAAGACCAACCGCTTCGAGGACCAGCGTGCGCTGGGCTTCGTGTCGCGCGCCCCGCGCTTCGCGCTGGCGCACAAATTCCCGGCCGAAGAAGCCCTGACCACCGTGCAGGCGATCGAGGTACAGGTTGGCCGTACCGGGGCGATTACGCCGGTGGCGCGCCTGGCGCCGGTGTTCGTTGGCGGCGTGACCGTCACCAACGCCACGCTGCATAATGAAGATGAAGTGCGCCGCAAGGACGTGCGGGTCGGCGACACCGTCATTGTGCGCCGTGCGGGCGATGTGATTCCGGAAGTGCTGTCCGTGGTGCTGGAGAAGCGCCCGGCGCCGGAGCCGCTGATGTGGGCGCTGCCAACCCAGTGTCCGGTATGCGGCTCGCACGTGGTGCGCGAAGCCGATGAAGCTGTGGCGCGCTGCTCCGGCGGCCTGTTCTGCTCTGCCCAGCGCAAGGAGGCGATCCGCCACTTCTGCGGCCGACGCATGATGGACATTGAAGGCCTGGGCGACCGCTATATCGACAACCTGGTCGAATGCAACCTGGTGCATGGGGTGGCGGACCTGTATCGCCTGACGCTGGACGACCTGCTGAAAATGAAGCGCCTGGCCGACGAGCGTGACGGCACGACGCCGGAAACCGTCGCCCAGGGCAAAGTCCCGACCAAGTGGGCCGAAAACCTGCTGGAGGCCATCGCGGCCAGCAAGAACCCGCCGCTGGAGCGCCTGCTGTTTGCGCTGGGCATTCGCCACGTCGGCGAATCGACCGCCAAGACCCTGGCCGACTGGCTGGGCAAGCTTGAACTGATCCGCAAGTCCCCAATGGCCGTGCTGCGCGTGCTGCCCGATATCGGCAGCACGGTGGCCGAATCGATCGCCGACTTCTTCGCCGAACAACGCAACCAGGAGGCGCTGGATGCGCTGCTGGCAGCGGGCGTGGCGCCGAAAGGCGAGCATCCGCCGAAAGCCGCGCTG